>RFJS01000187.1 GCA_003694825.1 Verrucomicrobiota bacterium
CGGCGGAATTGCCGCCACGAGCGCTGCTGGGTGCCGTATTGAAACACCACGCCCTTTTCCCGCAGGCGCCGGCGCAACGCCCAGGCCCAGGTCATGGCGACGCCGAGCGGCTTCTCGACATACATGTGTTTGCCGTAACCGGCCGCAACATAGGCGACCGGCACATGCCAATGGTCCGGGGTGAAGACGGCGACGCCATCGAGATCCTCCCGCGAAACGACCTCTCGAAAATCCGCGTAGGGCCGGCAGGCATCGGTTTCGTAGAGAGCGTTGAGCTGCGTCGCGAAGGCCTCACGACGATCGCGAAAGGGGTCGACGGCAGCGATGAACCGCACCCCCGGATACGGCCTCGACTTGAGGACGACACCGGAAGCGCGGCCTCCGCAACCGATCACTGCGAGATTGAGCGTGTTCGAAGGCGTCTCTCCACCGAACAGGCGCGCGGCAGGCAAAACGAGCGGGGCACCGGCGACGGCGGCCGCTCCCGCGAGAAAGCGCCGGCGACTCATGGCAACAGACAGTTGGTCTTTCATAGTTCGTTCGTCTCCCTTCACGCTTGTGTCGCAAACTTCCGCAGCCGTTCCGCAGATACCCGCACGGCCTCCGCCCCCGCGACTTCGAGGGTCGTGTGCCCGGCGAACCCCACCTCCGCAAGAGCCTGGACGATTCGCTCGATGCCGACGACCCCATCGCCGAGCGGGATCAATCCCATGCCACAGCCGAAGCGCTTCCCCCTCTCGGCCTCCATCTCCGCCGGCATGTCCTTCCAGTGCACATGATGAATCCTGGGGCCGAAAGCCCTGACGAACTCAAGCGGCTCCGCACCACCGAGCCAGGCATTTCCGGTGTCGAGGCAGACGCCGATCACATCCTCGTTTCCGAGCCGTTCGAGCACGGCCCCCATCAGCGACACCGAGTCCGTCACCGGACCGTGCGGCTCGAGCAACAGACGCACGCCCAGGGCCTTCGCCCACTCGACCGGCGTCTGCAGCTTTTCCACGATGGAAAACACCCGCTCGGCTTCGGACAATCCGTGCCCGAACGCGGTTCGTGGATCCCCTTCGGTCGTGATCACCTCACCGACACCGAGGAAATGCGCGAGCTTGATGGCCTTGATGATCTGGGCCGTCCCGTAGCGCTCCGGGCTGGCGGGATCGAGCAGATTGGCGTGGGCACAGACGGCGCTGATGGTCAGGCCATGCCGCCGCGCCATCGCCCGCAGTGCTTCCGGATGCCCGTCCAGGCTCGCCGTCGCGGCGAACCCAAACTCCCGGCCGAGCGAAGCGCCGTCGTGATTGTCCGTTATATCCACGTATCCGATACCCAGCTCGCGGACGCGGGCAAACTGATGCTCGAGCGGGGTGAAGGGATCGACGAGGGCGAAACATCCGATTTTCATGATGAAACAGGCGGGGAAATGCGGGGTTTTCGCCGCGAACCGCTCAGCGGATCCGGCGGCGGGCCATGGAGCCGACACTGGCCCGGAACCTTGCCGCAGGCAGAGTGCGAAATCCCACATCCACGAAACTCACACATCCCACCCCGCCGTCCCCCGCCCGGATGACGGACGCCCCGGCGCCGTCTCTCACCCCCGCTCCCGCTCGCGGAAGGCCCGCGGCGACACGCCATGGTAACGTCGAAACACGTTGGCGAAATACTGGGTGCTGGAGAACCCGCAGCGCAACGCGACCTCGGTCACCGGCGCCTCCGTCTCCCGCAGCAGCCGCGCCGCCGCCTCCATGCGGCACTGGTTCAGGTAGCGGGCGGGCGCCTGATTGGTGAGATGGCGGCAAAGCTGCGTGAACCGGTTCGCCGAAAGCCCGCACGCCTCCGCCATCATCGTCACCGACCACGGCCGGGCCCGCTGCCGTTCGTTTTCCCGCAGCTCTTTCAGAAACAGCCCGACGGTGCGTTCCGAGGAAACCAGCCGCGCATCCAGCTCCACGCCGGATCGATCGAGAAAACCGAGCAACACCGCCAGCAGCTCGTTGAGCCGCGCCGCCAGCAGCGAGAGCGCCCCGGGCCGCTCCGGGGCGTCGACGATCGAAGCGAGGTCGCGGAAACAGGCGGCAAACACATTCGCCTGGGGCAGCACCGGCCGCTCATACTGCCGCAGAAAGGTCGTCAGCCGCGAGCGATCCTCCGGCGCGAGCACGACCCACTCGGGCCATCGCCACGGCTGGTTCGGGCGCCGCACCCCCAGATCGATGATCACCCAGTGAAGCCGGCACGCTTCGACGTTCGGGGCCCCCACCCGGTGAGGCTGCCAGGGACGCGTGATGGTGAG
>RFJS01000188.1 GCA_003694825.1 Verrucomicrobiota bacterium
AACGAAGATGCGTTGCGGGACCAAACCGCCGCCCGTGGCAGCCCCCTGGGTTTTCAGCCGCGCTCCCGGACGTGTTCTTTCGGACGCCCGGCCAAAAGCGAGACGAAGAGTTGCTCGTAGGCAGTGATCGCGCGCGTCATGGAAAAGTGCTCCATGGCGTAGCGGTGTCCCGCCGCGGCCCGCACGGCCCCCTCCGGCCCGAGCGCCTCGACGATGGCGTCCGCGAGACCGACCGGATCACGGGGCTCGACCAGCCAGCCGCGCGGCTCGCCGCCGAAAAGGTCGGTCACACCGACCGTGCGGGTGCCGATGGTGGCGCACCCGGCGGCCATGGCTTCGACGCCCGCGATACACAGTCCTTCGTAGTGTGTGGAGATGACGAATACGCGATGGCGGCCGAGGAGATCGGGAATATCGCTGCGCGGTCCGAGAAACTCGACCCACTCTTCGAGGCCGAGCCGGCGCACGAGGCGGCGGGCCCGCCCTTCGTGGCGGGCGCTTCCGGTGCCGGCGAGGCGCACCCGTATGGGACGGCCCCGGTCCCGCAGCAGCGCGGCGGCACGAATGAGCGTGGCGTGGTCTTTCTGGCGGGCGAAACGGGCCGCCATGAGCACGGCCGGTTCGCGTTCGTCCAACGGAACGGCGGCGGCGGCGCGAAAGCGCTCGAGGGGCGCGCCGTTGTGGATGACGTGAAGCTTGTCGGCGGGATGACCAAGCTCGATGAGGCGGCGCCCCACCCCGTCGCTGACGGCGACGATCGCATCCGTCCGCGCCGCCAGACGGACTGAACGCCAGCGTTCGAGGAAACGATACCGCTCGAGGTTCGCCTCGACCATGACGACGACCGGGACGTTTTCCCGGATGGCGGCCATCCGCCCCCAGATGTGATCGCTGTGTCCGTGCACGAGAAACACATCCGGCCGGAATTCACGAAGGATCCGCCTGAGCTGGGCGATGGTGACGACTTTCGGCGCCGCCCGCACTTCGCGCCAGGGGATCTGCGACTGCTCGAGGGTGTCGATGAACTGCCGGCCGATGGGCCGGCGCTTGCGCCGGTAGGCGACCATCGGCTCGAAGTTGCCGAGGCGCTTGTGCTCGACAGCGCTGTCGGCGAGGAAACGCGTCACCCCTGAGCCGCCGCCCGTGCCGAAGAGCAGGATACGCTTCTTTCTGGAGGTTTCGGTCATCGCATCGGCGAGCGGGCTGGCTGCCTATTTCCAGTGGTCGGCCACCCAAGGCGTGGGGCGCACGTAGCGGATCAATCCCTTGCCTTTGCCGACGAGTGCTTCGGGCGGATTGGGATTGCCGTGAAAGACGACAATCTTCGCGCCTTTCGGGATCTGCGGCACCTTGAAGAAATTCAGCGGCGGCAGCGACATACAGGTGTGCTTGAAACTCACGCACCACTCGCGCGGCCAGTAGGTGAGCTTGCCCTGACGGTGGATCTCCCGCGTGAGGTATTCCTGTTCGTTGCGCACCTCGCGCTTCACGCGGTCGATGTTTTCCATGAAATTGGCATAGATGTCCGGGTGGGCGTTGGCCTCGAAGCGATAGACCGACGAGTTGCCCGTGATGCGCCAGGGCCGCCCCCAATCCTTGATGATGCAGAACTACCCCGGGTAATCGAAAAAACAGTCGATGTCGTCGACGATAACGAGATCGACATCGAGAAACAGCGTGGGCCCTTCGAGGTCGAAGAGCGGCTTTTGAAAGGTCGAAAGCTTGCGCCAGCCGCGTTCCTTTCCGGGGGGCAGGTCCATCTCCGGCAGGGGCTTGATCTCGATGCCCTCTTCGGTGATGCCGGTGGGATCGTCGGTGAAACAGACGAAACGGTGGGGACGGTGCAGGTGGCGGCGCACCATCGACCGCAGCTTGTTCACCCACTCCGGGCCGAACTTGGTGCCCCACTTCATACAGATCACATTGACCATGGCAGGGACGGTAGCAGCGGGCGGACGGTTGCACAGGTCGAAATGCGCGGGCATGACGCTTGCGCCAGGGATGGAGCGAACCGATGCTTCCGCCCGGTCCGTGTGCCAAAAGGTGTCCCTGCGATCACCATGCCTGCGAAAGAGGAACCGCACCACCGTCTCTTCGTTGCCATCGAGCCCCCCGAGGCCGTGCGCGAGGTGCTGAGCGCGCTGCCGGAACGCCTGCGTGGCGTGCACTGGACCCCGCCACATCAGTATCACCTGACGCTGCGCTTCATCGGCGAAGTGCCGGCGTCGCAGGTCGGCCGGATTCGCGAGGCCCTGGGCAAGGTGCGGGTGGAGCCGTTTCTGCTGCCGTTGGCCGGGGTTGGTCGGTTTCCGCCACGTGGACGCCCGCGCGTCCTGTGGGCGGGCACGGGCTCGGGCGACCCGCGGCTCTTCCAACTGCGCCAACAGGTGGACGACGCGCTGCTGGCGTGCGGGCTCGATCTGGATGTGCGCAGCTTTCAGCCGCATTTCACCCTGGGGCGGTGCAACCGGGAGGCGCGGGAGTCCGCCCTCGCGGCCTTCCTGCGCGCCCGGGAAGGCTTTGCGGGGCCGCTGTTCCGGGTGCGGGAGTTCGTCCTGTTCGAGAGCGAGCTGCTCGCCTCAGGCGCCCGGCACACCCCGCTGGAGCGCTACCCGCTGCGCGAGGACGGCGCGCGAGAGCTCTGCTGATTGCATTTCGAGGGCAAACCGGCCAACGTCGGCGTTGGACGGGTTTTATGCTGCAACGAATCGACGACGCACTTTGGGTGCATCGCGAACCGAAGCGCGCCGGAGGAATCGAACTCGGGCGCACGATGACGGTCGCGAGGCTCCCGGATCATACTCTGTGGGTGCACGGACCGACCGCGTGCACCTCGAAGCTTCGGCGCATGATCGACGCCCTCGGGCCGGTGCGCTGGATCGTGGCGCCAAACCGCATACACACGAACTATTATCCGGAATGGGCCGCCGCCTACCCGGAGGCGCGGTTTCTCGGGACATCGGGCCTGGAACAGGACTTCCCGACCTGGCCGCTGAACGGATC
>RFJS01000189.1 GCA_003694825.1 Verrucomicrobiota bacterium
ACAATTCGGAATTCCGGCCCGGCGTCGTGTGCATGGTGCCGCCGCGGGAGGCATGCGGATGCGATGAGGAAAGCGCGGCGATGGATCCCGAAGTGGAGGCGATCGTGCGCAAGGTCACCGAGGCCATCATGGCCCGGCTGACGGAGCAGTGAACCGAATCGAAACGACAACCCCGAACGGAGAAGAGGAATCACAAGAGCCATGAAAGCAGTCATCATCGGCGGTGGAGGCCGGGTGGGATCGAATGCGGCGTTTGCCCTGCAGTGCGCCGGCATTGTATCGGAAATCCAGATTCTGGATGCGAACCAGGAACTCGCCGAGGGCGAGGCGCTCGACCTGATGCACGGTGCCTCGGTCGTCGGGGGCGCCCGCATTTACGCGGGCGACTACGAGCGAGCGAAGGATGCGGACCTCTTCATCATCACGGCCGGCCTGCGCCGCAAGCCGGATGAGTCGCGACTCGACCTGATCAACCGCAACGTCTCGCTTTTCACGCAGATCCTCGGTTCGATCCGGCAGGCGGGGCACAAATCCTCGGCCATCGTCTTCGTCGTCTCCAATCCGGTCGACATCCTCACCCAGCTTGCCACCGAGGTGCTGGATCTGCCCGATGCCCAGATTCTCGGCCTGGGCACGATGCTCGATACGGCGCGCTTCCGCTCGCTCATCGCCGAAGCACTCGGCCTGTGCGCGACCCAGGTGAATGCCCTGATCCTCGGTGAGCACGGGGATTCGATGGTGCCGATCTGGTCGAGCGCGACGGTCAACGGCATGAGCATGGGCCGGCTGCCGGGCTTTTCTCCAGCCTTTCAGAAGCGTATCTTCGAGCGGACGCGGGGCAGCGGCGCGGAAGTGATCCGCCGCAAGGGCGGCGCGGGCTGGGCGGTCGGCCTGACGATCGCCGAAGTGGTGCACGCCATTGCCCTCGATCGGCGATGCCTGCTGCCGGTGTCGAGCCTGCAGAAGGGGGCGTTCGGTCTGCGCGATGTCTGTCTGAGTGTGCCGACGATTGTCGGGGCGGGCGGTGTGCGCGGGCACGTGGAGATCGAGTTGTGGCCGAAGGAGCTGCAGGGGCTCCAGGGCTCCGCGCGCGCGTTGCAGGCGACGATGAAGTCGGTCCGCAAGGCGGGTGTGTAGCCGCCCGGAGAGGACGCCCGTTCAGGCCTGGGCGAGGAGGCGCAGGTCGGGGCGGGCGGCCCGGAGCCGGGCGTGGCTGTCGGGGGAGAGGAAGATGGCGCCGGTGGAGAGCGCGTCGGCTTCGGTGGCGGTGGGGGCGAGGACGGAGAGGCTGCGCCAGGCGGTTTGGGGAAGGCCGGAGCGTGGGTCGATGAGGTGGTGGAGGCGGCCGTCGGGGGTGAGCGGGGTGCCGTAGGCGCCGCTGGTGGCGAGGGCCTGTCCATCGGCGAGGTGGACGGTGTCGAAGAGGGCTCCCGGGGTGCGGGCGTCGCGGATGCCGAGGCGCCAGGGGCGTCCCTCGGGGTGGGTGCCGAGCGCGCGGGTTTCTCCGAGTTCGACGAGGGCGGAGTGGAAACCGGCCTCGCGGAGGAGCTGGGTGATGCGATCGGTGATGAACCCCTGGGCGATGCCGTTGAGGGTGAGGCGCATGCCGGGGGCGGTGAAGGCGATCTGGCACCGGTCGCGCACGAGTTTGTGCCAGCCGGTGCGGGCGCGGGCCTCCGCGGTGGCCTCTGCGATGGCTGCGGGGGTGGGCGAGGGGGCGGCGGCCGCGAGGCGGGTGAGTGTTTCCCAGATGGGTTGGATCGTGGGATCGAAGCGGCCTTCGGTCAGCCGGTGCGCCCGGTCGCAGGCGGCGAGGGGGTCGTGCCAGGCGGGGTCGGGGTCGCGGAGGCGGCCGTCGCGATTGAGGCGGGAGAGCTCGGAGCGGGCGTCGTAGAGGGAGAAGAGGCTTTCGAGCCGTCGCATTTCCCGGAAACAGCGCTCGAGCGCCGCCTCGGCGCGGGCGCGGGAGGCCGGGGCGTGGAGGCGGATGGTGCCTTCGGCACCGAGGGTGTAGCCGCGCCAGAGGCAGGTGTCGTCGCGTGATCCGGTGGCGCGCAGCAGCGCCGCGCCGGAGAGTCCGCCGATGGACGAGGCGAGGATGCGGAGGAAGCGGCGGCGGGGCAGCGGTGCGCTCATGAGGCGGCTTTTCGGTTTCCGCTGCCGTTGGCCCGCGACTTGCGCAGCCAGCCGGCGAAGCCGGAGATGACCAGGAGGAGAATGGCGACGGCGGTGAGATCCATCATGGCGGTGCCGGTCAGGCCGAAGAGACGGCCCGCATGCAGATCGAGCAGGACGCGGTAGAGCGGGACGCCCTCGCCCCGCCAAGCCTTCTCGAGCGCGGCGGTTTCCCGGGCGGAGAGCGCGACAGTGGCGGGCGGTTCGATGCGGATGGGGCCGGTGGCGGGGGCGAAATCGAGCCAGTCGGCATCGGGGGCAAAGAGGCCGTCGGGCGTTTGCAGGACGGGGTGGCCCGAGGGCGTGTGGCCGACCGCTTCGATGCGCGAGAAGGGCAGCTCGGTGGCCGCGATCTTTTCGATCAGTTCGCCGGAGGGGGTGAGGTAGATGAGGGCGTCGGGGACGGCGACGACGACCATGGCGGGCGTCGTGACCAGCCCGACGGGCCGGTCGGTGGCGGCGATGGCCCGGTCGCCGACGATGAGCTGACCGCGGAAGTGGATGAGGTGGGCG
>RFJS01000190.1 GCA_003694825.1 Verrucomicrobiota bacterium
CACCTTCACCGATTTTCGCGAGGCACTCGAGATGCCCGACCTCGACGCGGTCATGATCTCCACGCCCGACCACTGGCACGGCATCGTCGCGCTCGCCGCCATGCAGAAGGGACTGCACGTCTGCTGCGAAAAGGCCATGACACGCTACTTCATCGAAGGCCGCCTGCTCGCCGACACGGCGCGGCGCAAAGGTGTCGTCTTCCGCCTCGACAGCGAGTGCCGCACCCACGCCTACATGCAGAAAACCGCCAACCTCGTGCTCAACGGCTACCTCGGCAACATCACCCGCCTCGAGGTCGGCGTCCCCCACGAATTGAGCGAGGGCATCGGCGACCCCCGCCCCATGCCCGTTCCCGAACACCTCGACTACGACCTCTGGCTCGGGCCCGCGCCGGAAGCGCCCTACACGCTCGACCGCGTCCACCACACCGATCCCTCCACCGGCAAACCCATTCACCGGCCCGGCTGGCTGCGGCTGGCCGACTATTGCGCCGGTATGATCTGCAACTGGGGCGGACATCTCCTCGATGTCGCCAACTTCATCAACGGCACCAGCCACACCGGCCCCGTCAGCGTCGAAGGCGAAGGTCAGTTCCCCGACGACGCCAACGCCCTCTGGGACACGATCATCGGCTTCCAGCTCCAATACCGATACGCCAACGGCGTCGTTCTCGACTACAAAATCGACAAGCCCTACCTGCGCGTCGAAGGCGACGACGGCTGGATCCAGGCGCACTGGTACAGCGACGGCGGCCTGCAGGCCAGCAACCCCGCCCTCCTGCGCACCCGCTTCCGCAAATCCGATCGCCTCGTGCCCGGCCGCGCCGACAAAGAAGACTTCGTCCATGCCATCCTCACCGGCGAAGACGTCATGATCGACGCCGAGGCCGGCCACCGCGTGAACTCCCAGTGCCTGCTCGGCCTCGCCGCCATCCGCGCCCGCGCCCGCCTCGAATGGGATCCGGAGGCCGAGGTCGTGACCAACAACACCCGCGGCGAACGCTACATGAAGGAAGCCTTTCACCGCCATGCCTGGCGGCCCGAGCAGTTCCTCTGAACCCGGCCCCTCCCCGCGCAGACGCCCCGCACCGCCACAAGCGCCCCCATCCGGAGGGCTGGCGCCCGGGCCCATTGTATACTGTCGACAAATTGGCGTCATGGTTTCTCCTCGACTCCATGTCTGCCGTTCACCGCCTTCCGTCCTGGCTCGCCATCGCGCTGTTCGCCGCCACCGCGTTCGCCTTCCCGGCGGCCTCGGCCACGCGGCCGCCGAATCTCGTGCTCATCATCGCCGACGACGCCGGCTACGGTGACTTCGGCTTCCAGGGCAGCCGGCTCATCCCCACCCCTCACCTCGACCAGTTGCGGGCCGAGGGGATGCGCTTCGAGCAGGCCTACGTCACCGCCGCCGTCTGCGGTCCCTCCCGCGCCGGCATCCTCACCGGCCGCTACCAGCAGCGCTTCGGTTTCGAGGAAAACAACGTCCCCGGCTATATGAGCCCCTCGTCGCGGCTCCTGGGCGACGAGATGGGACTTCCCCTCGACCAGCCGACCATCGGCGACCACCTCAAAGCCCTCGGCTACCGCACCGGCTACATCGGCAAGTGGCATCAGGGCAACGCCGACCGCTACCACCCGACCCGGCGAGGCTTCGATCACTTCGTCGGCTTCCGCGGCGGCGCACGCGACTACTTCACGCCCGACGACACCTACTTCGAAAAGCGCCCCGAGGACCGCATCGAATATGGGTTCGGCCACTACGAAGAACCCGGCACCTACCTCACCGACTTCTTCGCCGACGAAGCCATCCGCTTCGTCCGGGAAAACCGCGCCAATCCCTTCCTGCTCATCCTCGCCTTCAATGCCGTCCACAACCCCCTCCAGGCCCTTCCCGAAGACCTCGCGCGCTTCCCCCATCTCGAGGGCAAGCGCAAGCTCGTCGCCGCCATGACCGTCGCGCTCGACCGCGCCTGCGGACGCTTCCTCGATACGCTCGACGCGCTCGGCCTCGCGGAAAACACCCTCGTGGTCTTCACCAACGACAACGGCGGCCCGACCGACGCCAACGCCGCCAACAACTACCCGCTCGCCGGCACCAAGGCCAACCACCTCGAGGGCGGCATCCGCGTGCCCTTTCTCATGCGCTGGCCCGGCGTCATCCCGGCCGACAGCACCTACGCGCCACCGGTCAGCACCCTCGACATCCTGCCGACCTTCTACCGGGCCGCCGACGGCGACATCGCCCGGCTCGGCGACATCGACGGCGTCGACCTCATGCCCTACCTGCTCGGCCGGCGCCCCGGCCGTCCCCACCAGACGCTCTACTGGAAAAAGGAAAACCGCGGCGCCATCCGCGACGGCGACTGGAAACTGCTGCGTTTCCCCGATCGCCCCGCCGAACTCTACGACCTCTCGACGGACATCGCCGAACAACACGACCTCGCCGCCCGATACCCCGACAAAGTTCGCGAACTCTACCAGAAACTCTTCGCCTGGGAGCTCACCCTCGAGCGGCCCTTGTGGATGTTGAAACGTGAATACGAAGGCGCCGCCATGCGCCGCATGGACGCCTACCGACAACCGCAGCCCGACCCGGTCCCGTGAAAACCGTCCTCATCACCGGCGCCAACCGCGGCCTCGGCCTCGGCTTCGTCCGCCACTATCTCGCCGCGGGAGACCGCGTGCTCGCCACCTGCCGCACACCGGAAACCGCCCGCGACCTCACCGCCCTCGCCGCCGCCCACCCGGGACGGCTCCTCCTCGACCGGCTCGACATGGCGGAACCGGAACAGTTCGCCGCCTGGGCCCGGCGTGCCCAGCATCTGGTGACCTCCCTCGACCGGGTCATTTTCAACGCCGGCATCTGTCCGGCCGAGGACATCGACGACTGGAAGGCCGCGACCTTCCAGAACACGTTCCTCGTCAACGTCACCGCGCCGGCCCTGCTCGCCCGCGCCGTCCTGCCGATCCTCAGCACCCCGGCCACCCTCGCCTTCATCTCCTCCGGCATGGGCTCGCTCGAGCATCCCTTCAATCCCGCCATGCCGTTCGACGCCTACGCCATGAGCAAAGCCGCGCTCAACATGCTCGCGCACCGGCTCGCCGGCCGCTTCGCCGGCCGGCCCATCCGCGTCCTCGCCCTCAACCCCGGCTGGGTGCGCACCGACATGGGCGGCGCCGAGGCGCCCCTCTCGGTGGAAGAGGCCGTCACCGACATGGCAGCTCGAATCGCCGCCGACGACTCAAACGCCCGGTAGCCGGCCGGCAGCACCGCTTCCAACCACAGGCCGGGACCACCCGCCCGCACGAAACCGGTCGGCACGCTCTACGCCTGCCGGCGATACACCCGAGGCGCCATGCCCATGATCTTGCGAAAGAGCCGGGAGAAATAATACGGATCATCGAATCCGAGCTGCTCCGCGATCTCGGCAATCGAAAGCGTCGTGGTCGCCAGCAACTCGCAGGCCCGTTGAACCTTGAGGCGGTTGAAATAGTCGAGCGG
>RFJS01000191.1 GCA_003694825.1 Verrucomicrobiota bacterium
CCGGCGCTCATCTTCATCGCCGTGGTCTCCCTGATCGGGTTCGGCAGCTACCTCTTCCTCGTCGGGGAAGTTCGGCGCATCGAACCCGCCGGGCGCTGAACCGCTGCCGGCGACGCCCCCGTGCTGGCGCGGAGTTGTAATGTTTCAACGCCCTCTCCATCGCCGGCGCAGCCCACCGGCGACATCATCGCCGCCCATGAAGCCATTCCTCGCTTTGCGCATCGCCTTTCTCGCCGTTCTCGCCGGCCTTTTCCTGCCCGGCGTCCGCGCCGCCACCCCGCAGCGCCCCAACGTGGTCCTCATCCTCATCGACGACCTCAGCCACTATGGCGTCACCGCCTATGGCGCCGACCGCCTCTCCTGCCGCTCGCCCCGGGGGCCCTTCGAAAACGTCCGCTTTCAGACACCGCGCATGGACCAACTCGCGCGCGAAGGGCTCCTCTGCGACCGCGCCTACGTCTACCCGCTCTGCGAGAACACCCGCGTCGCCCTCATGAGCGGCCAGAACAACAATCGCAACTACCTCAACTGCAAGATCCAGCACCACTCCGACATCACCTTCGGCGACACGTTCAAGCGCGCCGGCTACGCCACCGGTATCTTCGGGAAGTGGAAACAGACCCGAGGCACGCCGACGATCCCGGCCGAGCGCTACCTCTACGAGTTCGGATGGGACGAGTTCGCCTGCTTCGACGTCGTCACCGAAGGCCAGCGCTACATCAACCCCAACCTCGTCATCAACGGGGAGATCCACAACTACGAGGGCCGCACCGACATCGACCCCACCACCGGCCGCCGCTGGTATGGCCCCGACATCTGCAACCGGGCCGCTCTCGAGTTTATCGACCGGCACAAGGACGAACCCTTCTTCCTCTACTACCCGATGATCCTCGTCCACGACGAGCACCAGCCCACGCCCGACACCGAGCCCCGCGAGGCCTTCGACAACTTCCAGGACGCCCCGCATCTTGGATACGGCAAACGCCCCGACGACCCCCGCTATTTCCCCGACATGATCGAATACGCCGACAAGCTCATCGGCCGCATCGTCGACAAAATCGACCAGCTCGGGCTCACGGAAAACACCCTCATCGTCGTCATGGGGGACAATGGCACGAAGGAGATCTTCACTCACATCCTGCCCGATGGCTCCACCTACCCCGGCCGCAAGGGCGGCACCGCCGACAACGGCCTGCACGTCCCCCTCATCCTGCGCCAGCCCGGCACCATCCCCGCCGGAAAAGACGGTGCCCTTCGCCGCTACGACGGCCTCATCCACGTCACCGACATCTACCCGACCATCGCCGAAGCCGCCGGTGTCGAAATCCCCAACCGCGACGCCATCGACGGCATCAGCTTCTGGCCGCAGGCCACCGGCGCGCCCGACGAACCCCGCCGCTACATCCACGGCTGGCACAACGGCAACAACCCCTACACCAGCCGCGACACGCTCATCGAGTTTGTCTTCGACAAACACTTCAAACGCTACGCGCCCGATCCCCACTACCCGCGGGGACGCCTCTTCGATCTGCGCACCGATCTCTTCGAACGCGCCGGCGGCGAATACGTCGAACTGAAGTGGGGCGTGCGCAAATACCGCGGCCTCGACCTCGATCACCTCACGGACGAGCAGCGCGCCGCCTGGGAGCGCCTCGGCCGCCTCCTCGAGAAACATCGCCACGTCCCCGTCAAAGCCCTGCGGATCGAAAACGCGCCTACCACCCTCCGCGTCGGCGAGACGGCCACGATCCATTGCGCCGTCCTTCCCGCCAACGCCACGCGCCGCAACATCATCTGGGAAAGCGACAACCCCGCCGTGCTCGACATCAACAAATTCGGCGACCTCACCGCCCGTGCCCGCGGGACCGCCACGATCCACGTCTACTCCTGGGACGACGCCTGGCCGCAGGCCAGCGGCCGGGCTCCCGAATACCGGCGCGACGGCATCACCGACGCCGTCACCGTCACCGTCGAATAGACGGCGCGGCACCGCCGCCACCGCCCCTCTCCTTCCGCCGCGTGGCGTCGGACGATCGCCCGACGCCACGCCATGCGGCACCCTCCCGGCGGTGGCCGGGCGCGCGCCGTTTCGGTCGGCTCAACCCTCCTTGATCAGGAAGTCACCCCAGGCCTTCTCGAAGAACTGCCGGTGGACCTCCGGCGTGCGGTCGACCTTCACCCGCTCGACGACGAAGCCCTCGCCCCGGGGCCAGACCACGAGCTTCTCGTCGCGGTCTTCCGGACGCTCCTCGATGAACCGGAAGGCGCTCAAATCCACCTCCCGGGCCTGCGGGCACCAGCCTCCCTTCGGCGAGCAGATGGCCCGGGCACCGCGGCTGCCGCCGCCATGGGCGATGTAATCATCGAGCGCGGCCAGCACCGCCTCGGATACCGCGGCCATCTGCTTCCAGCGGAAGGCACGCACCACCATGACCGGGCTGGACACGCGTATCCCCTTCTCGGCGACCTTGCGCCGCAGGGCGCGGGCCGCCTCGAGCGCGGACCGAACGCCCTCCGCCGTGCAGATGATCCCGGCATAGTCACTCATGCGGGCCTGAATCTCGTCGCGCACGGCCTCGACCGTCGGCGCCTCCTCCCCCGCCTCGAGGAAAGTCTGCGCGTCGCGGAACATCGCCCGCACGCTCTCGGCGACGGTCTCGGGACTCGCCGCCTCGACCCGCTGATGCACCTTGCGGCGGCGGATCGCGACAGCGACACGCTTGCCGAAGACCTGGCCGGAATTGAGCGCGGCGCCCCCGGGACGCGTGACCCCGTGGCTCCCGGCCGCCTCACCGATGGCGTAGCAGCCATCAAGCGTCGTGCGCCCCCAGTCATCGATGAGGATGCCGCCGTTCATGTGCTGGTTGTTCATGGTGAACTCCAGCGGCTCCTTCGCGATATCGGTGCCGTGCATGCGGTAGAGCTCGATCGCGAGCGGATTCATGCGCCGGAGCCGGTCGATCGGCAGCTCGAGGAGCGCGTCGTTGTTCTCGAGATACGCGCGCACGTCCGGGTCCAGATCGTCGAGCGAGAACGCCTCGCCCTCGTTGACCGGGTCCGGATTGCGCAGAAAGTCGAGGTAAACCTTCCGCCCCGCCTTCTGCTCGAGATACACCGCGAGATCGAAAAGACTGGAGCCGTAGTCGAGCATCCGCGACGAATGAAAGGGCCACTGGTAGCCCTTGCGGAAGACATTCGAGGCCAGCTCACGC
>RFJS01000192.1 GCA_003694825.1 Verrucomicrobiota bacterium
ATCCATCGAACACCGATCGATCGTTCAGCGCCGAAACGATTTGAATCGGGCCTTCAGCCCTCGTTGCACACCGCCCCCGGAAACCTGGGGCGTTGCCCCAGGCTGGGATGAGAACGCGCCTTCGGCGCTCCGGGATCGCGTTGAAAAAACCGAAACCCGGCCCGCCCCTCGATTCTTGTCGTCGCGCAGAACGAGCTTTCCGGGCAAACGCTCGCCCCCCCCCGCTAATCGAAACGCCGCCGCAAGTTCATCGGCCGCTCAGTCGCTCCCGAACCCCAAATCGTTGTTCGGAATCCTCCCGGCCTTATCCCGTCCTCCACTTCGCGGCAGCGTCCCACGCCCCCACCCCCGCACTTCCCGCCGCCCAATCCCGAGGGCCAACGACCCGCTACCATACCAGCGGGCATGGGGCAGCGCCCCATGCCCGCTCACAGCGCCACGACTGGGGCGCTCTCCAGATCGGGCGGCAGCGCGTGCAGTTGCACGCCCTCGTTTTTCTCGTCGAAGAACTTCACCAGCCAGTCATTCGGAAAGAGCAGCACCGGATCCTCGTGGCTGTCGAAGGCCAGGCTCACGCCGGCCGGCAGCACGAGGCTGTCGAAATCCGGTTCGCGCCCGCCGAAATCGAGCCAGCGGATCGCCGTCCAGGGCGCGGGCTCCATGCGCACCTCCGCACCGTATTCGGACTCGAGCCGGTATTTGAATACATCGAACTGGAGCGGTCCGACAGCGGCGAGCACCGGCACCGGCGAGACGGCATGCTTGAGCGTGAGCGCCTGCACCACGCCCTCCTTGAGCAGCTGGGTGAGGCCGGCTCGAAACTTCTTGTCCGCGCTCTTGTTGACATTGCTGATGTAGCTGAAGCACTCCGGCGGGAAGCGCGGCATCTCCTCGTAGCGGATCTCCGCACTCTCGGCGAGCGTGTCGCCGATGGCGAATTCGTCGTGGCCGATGAGCCCGATGATGTCCCCCGGCCAGGCCTTGTCGACGGTTTCGCGGTCGCGCCCGAAGAGCTTTTGCGAGCTGGAGAGGCGATGCTTGCGGCCGGTGCGGGTGTTGACGACCCACATGTCGCGCTCGAACACCCCGGAACAAACCCGCATGAACGCGATGCGGTCCCGGTGCTTCGGATCCATGTTCGCCTGGATCTTGAAAATGAATCCGGAAAATGTCGGCGCGTCCACCGGCACCGGCTCGCCCTTCGAACGGCGCGGGGCCGGCTCGGCCGACCAGCCGAGAAACTTGTCGAGGAGCAGCTGCACGCCGAAGTTGTTCACGGCACTGCCGAAAAACACCGGGGTCTGCTCGCCGGCCAGGACCGCCTCGCGGTCAAAGGCCTCGCCGACGAGTTCGAGCATCTCCAGCTCCTCCCGGGCGCGTTCCAGATCCTCCGACGGCAAACGGTCGCGAATGATCGCGTCAT
Organism: Verrucomicrobiota bacterium; assembly: GCA_003694825.1. Lineage (GTDB taxonomy): Bacteria > Verrucomicrobiota > Verrucomicrobiia > Opitutales > Opitutaceae > J108. The sequence goes on from RFJS01000192.1 coordinate 1,424, forward strand.
CCAGACCGCCCACCCGCTCCGGAGCGCGAAATGCCCCGCCCGGCACTTTTTCAAAGAGATGCACTTCGCCGGCATGACGGTCGTAAACCGCGCGGAATGTCGGCCCATTGCCCAGGGGCCAGGCGACCGCCGTCGGCCTGAGGCCGAGCTCGGCCTCCAGCTCATCGAGCAGGGCGAGCGGCTCGCGCGTGGGCCGGTCGCACTTGTTCATGAAGGTGAAGATGGGGATCCCACGGTGGCGGCAGACCTCGAAGAGCTTCTTGGTCTGTGGTTCGATGCCCTTGGCCGCATCGATCACCATCAGGGCGGCATCGACCGCGGTGAGCACCCGGTAGGTGTCTTCGGAAAAGTCCTTGTGGCCCGGAGTGTCGAGCAGGTTGACCGCGAAGCCCCCATACTCGAACTGCAGCACCGTCGAGCTGACGGAGATGCCGCGCTGGCGCTCGAGCGCCATCCAGTCGGAAGTGGTGGCGCGCTGGTTCTTTTTCGTTTTCACGGCCCCGGCGAGCTGCACGGCCCCGCCGTAGAGGAGAAACTTCTCGGTGAGGGTCGTTTTGCCCGCATCGGGATGCGAGATGATGGCGAAGGTCCGCCGACGTTTGATTTCCTGGTGTGCCGACACGCGCTGGTGATTGAGCGAGCAACCGTCTCGTGGCCAGCGGAATTTTCGGCCGACTCACCCCACGGCCCACGCCCTGATCCCCATCGCGGCTCGGCCGCGCGGGAGCGCCGCCACCCGCCTCGCGCCCCACGACACGCCGCCGCGATCGCTCAAAGACCGAACGCCTCGGGCAACAGCGCACCCAGTGTCGTGCACACGGGCGCCTGCCCGCCCGCGCCGGCGTAGAGGATCCGCGTGCCGGCCCCGCCAAACTCGGCCAGCACCTGGCGGCACGCCCCGCAGGGAGGAAAGAGCCGCAGGGCGTCGACGAAAACCGCCGCGGCCACGATTCGCATGCTCGCGCCCTCTCCCGCCACCGCCGCGGCCACGGCGTTGCGCTCCGCGCAGACCGTCAGTCCGTAGGAGGCGTTTTCGACATTGCAGCCGGCGAACACACCACCCGCCGCCGTCCGCACCGCCGCGCCGACCTTGAAACCTGAATACGGCGCATGCGCCCGCGCAGCCGCTTCCCGCGCCGCCGCGAGGAGCGCTTCGAATTCACGATCGGCTGTCTTCGCTTCGCTCACAGCAGCGTGTCACCCGTTCCGTAGAGGCGGTCGCCGAAGTCGCCGAGACCGGGCAGGATGTATTTGCTGTCGTTGAGCTCGCGGTCGAGCGCAGCGGTGACGATTTTCAGGTCGGGAAAGCGCTTCTCGAGCGCCCGCACCCCCTCCGGGGCGGCCACCATCGAGAGCAGTCTCACATCCCTGGCGCCGGCCTTGCGCAACATCTCCACCGCCGCACCCGCGGAGCCACCGGTGGCCAGCATGGGATCGACCACGAGCACCACCCGGTCCCGCACTTCCGGCAGCTTGCAATAGTAGGTGCTGGCCATCGCCGTCGTGTGATCGCGCTCGAGCCCGACGTAGCCCACCGCGATTTTCGGAAACATGTCCGTGACGGCCTCGAGCATCCCGAGCCCGGCGCGCAGGATCGGCACGACGACCAGGTCCGCGTCGAGCGCACGCCCCGCGTGCCGCTCCAGCGGGGTTTCCACCTCGTGGACGACCGTCGGCAGGTCCCGCGTCGCCTCGATGACGAGGAACCACGTGAGGCGTTTGCAGATCACCCGAAACTCGTCGGGCCGGGTCCGCCGGTCGCGCAGGCGGGTGATCCAGTGATCGACAACCGGATGGTGCAGTTCTGTCAGGGGCATGGGGGCAACAAAACGTAATCCGGCCGCGAGGTCACACGAGAAACGCCGCCGTGCTCGCCGTCAGCAGACAGGCAAACGTGCCGGCCAGCATGGCGCGAAACGCCAGCGCGGCCAGCGTGCTCCGCTGCTCCGGGGCCAGCGCGCCGATTCCGCCCACCTGGATGCCCATCGAGACGATATTGGCGAATCCACACAACGCATACGTCGCGATCATCACCGAGCGGGGGTCGCCGATGATCCCGGCAGCCTTCATATCCGCCAGCGTCGCGTAGGCGAAAAACTCATTGAGCACCATGCGCTCGCCGAGCAGCTGCCCAACCCCGAGCACATCCTGCGGAGCCACACCGACGAGCCAGGCGGCGGGCGCGAACAGGACCCCGAGCACGAACTGCAGCGAAAAGGCATCGTAACGGCCGCCGGTAAGCGCGGCGATGCCGGCATTAAGCCCCGACCAACCGCCCACCCACTCGCGCAAGACGAAGTTCACCAGTGCCACCAGCGCGGTAAAGACCAGCAGCGCTCCCGCCACATTGACGGCGAGCTTCACGCCATCGGCCATGCCGATCGTCGCGGCATCGAGGAGATTCGACCCCATCCGCTCCCGCGGCAACTCCAGTGTCTCGATGACCACCCGCGTCTCCGGCACCATCATCTTGGCCGCCACGATCGCCGCCGGCGCCGAGAGGATCGAGGCCGTCAGCAGGTGCCGGGCAAACAGGAGCCGCGCCTCCGGATCGTCGCCACCGAGCATGCCGATGTAGGAGACGAGGACGCCGCCGGCGATAGTCGCCATGCCGCCAGCCATCAGCGTCATGATTTCCGAGCGCGACATGCCCGCCAGATACGGCCGCACGACCAGCGGCGCCTCGGTCTGGCCCACGAAGATGTTTGCCGCCGTCGCCAGGCTCTCGGCTCCGGAGAGACGCATGGTGCGCTTCATCAGCCACGCGAAGGCGAACACCACCCGCTGCAAAATGCCCACGTAGTAGAGCACCGAACTGAAGGCCGCGAAGAACACGATCGTGGGCAACACCTGGAAGGCGAAGATAAACCCGAAGGTGTCGGTGCGCTCCACGAGGTCGCCGAAGAGAAAGACCGCCCCCTCGCGGCGGAACCCGAGCAGCTCCACGAAAAAGCGCGCCACCGCATCGAACGCCCGCTCCACCAGGGGCACCCGCAGTATCAGGATCGCCAGCACAAACTGCAGCCCCATGCCGCCGGCGACGAGCCGCCAATTGATCTTGCGGCGATTCTCGCTCATCAGCCAGCAGGCGCCGAGAAAGACGCCGATGCCGAGAGCGGCACGAAGAAGCGAGGAGACGGTATCAGGCATGGCCGGTATCCTCAGCGCAGCCTGCCCACCTGCACCGGCTCGTCAATCGAATGCGCCGGCGCCACCGGCAGCCCGCCCGCCCATCGTCGCCGCGCCTTCACCGCCGGAGATCCGGGAGCGCGCCGCGCGCCTTCAACGCGGCCCACAAATAGGCGAAACTCCGGGCCACCGCCTCCGGCTCGCGCGCGATGAGCGCATCGACTTTGCTCGGCGTGAACCACGCCCCGTCGGCGATTTCATCGGGGTGCAGGGTGAATGCCTTCCCGTCCCAATCGGCCCGGTAGACCCAGACGAATTCCTGCCCCGTCTCGGCGCAGGCCTCGAGCTTGAACAGCCGCTGCGGCGCCTCCCGCGGCCGCCACCCCAGCTCCTCGCCGAGTTCGCGCACGGCGCAGGCGTCGTAGGTCTCCCCGGCATCCACGTGGCCGGAAGCGGAGGAATCCCAGCACCCCGGCGCGGTGTCCTTGCTCATCGACCGGCGCTGCAGGAAAATGCGCCCTGCCTCATCGAACACTTCGACGTGCACGGCCCGGTGCCGCAGCCCCCGCCGGTGCACCTCGCTGCGGCGCTCCCGCCCCACCGGCTGATCGTTCTCGTCGACGACGTCGAACCACTCCTCGCCACCGACCGGCGGCGTGCGCTGTTGTTCAGGCTCCATGACGGTATCGAGCACAGGGAACCGCTCCGTTAAAATCCTTTTCCTTGGCGAGGCCTTTGCCTTAACTCCCGCCTTCTCCGGCATTGCCGGCCGCTTCCCCCCGCGGGGAGCCCGCGCCTGTCCACCACTTTTTCCACCGCCCATGCCCAAAATCGACATCGAACTCGTCGAGGAAGTCCTCAAGCACAACGAACTCGATCAATCCACGGTCGAACGCATCATCCGCGACCTCGCCCGCGTGGCCGAACGCGCCGCCGAAGAGGCCGCCGCCGAACGCGAACCGCCCGTGAAGAAGCAGTTTGTCGTCGGCCTGTCCGACCCCCGCGGCGAGGTTCCCGACATCGACCTGATCGGCTGGGTCTTCCAGATTCCCGAGACGGACAACCCCGGCTCGACGCTCGACCGCCTCATCCGCGCCGCCCATCACTACAACCTCTCCCCGCGCGGCCGCAAACATCCGGTCAAGTCCATCGGCGAGGCCTGCGAGGTGGTGACGGCGAAGTATCTCAAGGAGCAGAACGTCGCGGTGAAGACGAAGCTGCCGGTCACCATTCTCAAGACCGACAACGTCCTGCCTCCCGACCCCGAGGCGAAGATCTCGATGGACGATCTGCGCCGCGGCTGAGCCACCGCACGCGAGCGCGCCGCCGCACCACCGGTCTCGCACACCGCAAGGCGCGAAGCCGCGACCGCAGCGTCGCCGGCCCCCGCTGTCGCCCCTCACGCCTCGAGGTAGGCGGCGAAACGCTCTTCGAAGTGCGCCTCGACCGCTTCGGCCAGATCCCGGAGCATGGTGTCGTCATCGCCGAGGTCGAGGCGCTCACGCACCTCGGCATCCAGCTCCGGAAAGGCCGGCGCGGGCGCCTCGTCGCCGGCGGCCTCGCCATCCGGCTCCTCCCCTTCGGCGGCGGCCGAGGCCGGATAATGAGCGATGATATTGGCGATGTAGACACGGTCGGTCACGGGATCGGCGACGAGTTCCGGCTGGTGATGGAAGATGATGCCCCGGACGATTTCCTCGGGCAGCGACCAGCTCTGGGCGACGAGCCCGCCGACCTCGGCGTGGTTGACATCGAGAATCTCCTGCTCCGCCGTCCGGGCGTCCACGTGGCCCTCCTCCCGGGCCCGCCGGATCATCGCGAGATCTTCGGGCGCGAGGAAACGGTCCATGACCAGCTTGCCCACATCGTGCAGCAGCGCGGCGGCGAAGGTCGGCGGCGGAACCGCCCGGCGCCACACTTTCGGCATCAGCTCGACGGCCAGCGCCGAGCGCACCGAGTGCCGCCACAGCTCGTTTTCATCGAGCCCGAAACTGCGCAGCGCCCGGCTCATGAGCGGCCGGGCATGGGCGCCGATCGCGGCCGAGAGCACCTGGGCGCCGCCGAGGCGCATGACAGCCTCGCGCACGTCCGTGATGCGGGTCCAGCTCCCGCTTGCGACCGAGTTGGCCATGCGCAACACCGTCATGGCGAGCGCCTGGTCGTAGGCAACGATGTCGGCCACGTCGTCCACGCTGCTCTCGGGATCGTTGACCACTTTGGCCAGCCGCACCGCGCTGGCGGGAAGCGGCTCGAGCGACTGGGCTGCCGCAATCAGTTTTTCGACGTCGATCATTGGGGTAGAGGCAAATCTACCACGGCAAACGACATCGAACAGCCAATTTCCAGCGCAGGTTTTGCTGATTTCGCCGTCTTCCCTGCCGTCGACCGCCGCAATCGCCGCGAACGACCGGCCTGTCCCCCCGGACCGGATACGCCTGCCGCCTCCTTCCGCGCCGGAAAACAAAAAAGAAAACCCGCCGCGTCGATGACGCCGGCGGGTTTCCCGAAAATGTGTTGCGGCTCGTGCTGCGACGCCTGTCTTCAGCGACCGCGCTTGCGGCGGAACTTGCTGGTGAA
>RFJS01000193.1 GCA_003694825.1 Verrucomicrobiota bacterium
ACCCGCCGACGCCCGGCGGGCTTTCACTTTCAATCCATCCTCATCATGGCACAACCGAAGCGTAAACAATCCAAGCGTCGCAGCGCGCTCCGCCGTGGAGCCAACCGCTACAAGGCCCCGCAGCTGGCCCGTGATCCCATGGACGGCTCCCTCGTGCGCCCGCACCGTGTGAACCCGAATACGGGCATGTATCGCGGGCGGCAGGTCCTCGACGTCGAGGCCTGAGGCTGAAGCGCTCTCTCCGCCGAGCGGAAGCGCATCCCCATCCCAGTTCCGTTTCTCTCCCGTCGATGTCGCCAACCGCCGGCCAACGCATCGCGGTCGACGCCATGGGCTCCGACCTCGGGCCCGCCGAAATGGTCGCCGCGGTCGCCCTGGCCCTTCGGAATTTCGAGAAACTCGAGCCGATCGTCCTCGTCGGCAACGAAAACACCCTCCAGCCGTTGCTCGCGGCCGAGGGCATCGCCGGCCACCCGAAGCTCTCGATCCATCATGCGCCGTCCGTCATCGAGATGACGGACAAGCCCCTCCAGGCGCTCAAGCGCAAGAAGGACTCGAGCATGCTCCAGGCGATCGAACTGGTCAAAACCGGCGGGGCCACCGCCGTGGTCAGCTGCGGCAACACCGGTGCGCTCATGGCCGGCGGCACCCTGAGGCTCCGCACCCTCGACGGCATCGAGCGGCCGGCCCTCGCCACGGTCATCCCGAATCGCAACGGCCGCTTCATCCTCATCGACGCCGGCGCCAATCCCGACGCCAGACCCGAGCACCTCCTCCACAACGCCATCCTAGGGCGCAACTACGCCAGGGTCGTTCTCGGCATCGCCAACCCTCGCATCGGGCTGCTCACCATCGGCACCGAAGAAGGCAAGGGAAACGAACTGATCAACGACGCCCACGATCTGCTCAAGCGTGTCGGAGACCAGCTCAACTACCAGGGACCGATCGAGGGCTTCCACGTCTTCGACAACGCCGTCGACGTCATCGTCTGTGACGGTTTCACCGGCAACGTCGTGCTGAAGACTTCCGAGTCGCTCTTCAAAATGCTCACCGGATTCATCCGCGATGAGATGACCGCCACACCGGTGCGCAAGATCGGCGCACTCCTCTCCCGGGGAGCCTTCAAGGCCGTCAAGACCCAGCTCAATCCCGACGAGTTCGGCGGCGCGCCCCTGCTCGGACTGCGGGGCAACGTCTTCAAGGCGCACGGTTCCAGCAACCGCAACGCGGTGATGCACGCCATCCGCATCGCGCACGAAATGATCGCCCGCGACCTCAACGACCACATCGTCGAGGACGCCGCCCGCATCGCCGGCCTGCTCGCGCCGACCGTGTAAGCGGTTCGCCTGCAAAACCCGCTTGGCGTGCCGCCAGTCGGCTCCATCCTTCAGCGCCACATGACGACCGCCAGCCACCCTGTCACCATCCTTGGCACAGGCTCCTACGCACCCGAAAGGGTGATGACCAACGAGGACCTGAGCCAGATGGTCGACACCTCCGACGAGTGGATCACCACGCGCACCGGCATCCGCGAGCGCCACATCGCCGCCGACGGTGAAACCGCCTCCGACATGGCCGTGCGGGCCGCCCGCCTCGCCCTCGACTCAGCCGGCCTGACCGCGGATGCCATCGATGCGGTGATTGTCTGCACCATGACGCCGGACCAGCCCTGTCCGGCCACGGCGTGCTTCGTCCAGGAAAAGCTCGGCCTCGAGGGCAAGACCGCCTTCGACCTCACCGCCGCCTGTTCCGGCTTCATCTACGGCCTGCAAGTCGCCTCCGCCCTCGTCCACGCGGGCACCCATCGGCACGTGCTGCTCATCGGCGCCGAAAAACTCTCCGCCATCATCGACTGGACCGACCGCTCCACCTGCGTGCTCTTCGGCGACGGGGCCGGGGCCGTCGTGCTCGGGCGCGGCCCCGATCATCGCCACGGCATCATCGGCGTGCGAACCGGGGCCAATGGGGCCCAGGCGGAACTGCTCCACGTGCCGGGCGGAGGCTGCCGCATCCCCGCAAGCGAGCAAACGGTGCGCGACCGGCTGCATTTCCTGAAAATGAACGGCCGGGAAGTCTTCAAACACGCCGTGAGGGGCATGGAGCAGGTCGCACGCGATCTGCTCGACGAACACGGCTACGTCGCCGGCGACCTCGACCTTGTCATCCCTCACCAGGCGAACCTCCGCATCATCGACACCCTCGGATCCCGGCTCGAAATCCCGCCCGAGCGCTTTTTCAACAACCTCGAGCGCTACGGCAACACCTCGGCCGCCTCCATCCCTCTCGCTCTCGACGAAGCCGTCCGGGCCGGCCGGGTGCGCCCCGGCGACCTCATCCTCATGCTCGCCTTCGGCGCGGGATTGACGTGGGGCGCATCGCTTCTTCGCTGGTCGGGGAACAACCAACCCGTTCCGCTTTCGGAAAACTGACATGCCCGCTGCACCGAGACGCCGTGAACGCCTTCCTTTCATCCCAAACCCAACTCCCCTCTCCGTGCCTGCCTCGATGATCCGCAGCCTCCTTTTGCTCACCACCGCGGCTCTCGCCGTGATCGCCGTGCCCGCCCGGGCCCAGTTCGGGGCCCCGCCCACGCAGGCCCCCAATGAACCGCTGCCCGAGTCCAAGCCGCTCGAAATGCCGGGACGAGGCATCAAGGGCGCCAGCTTCGCCGGCCTCGCGCCCGAAGAAGCCCGCGAGGCCCAGCAGATCCTCGAACAGGCCATTGCCGCCGACGAAGCCGGCAGGAAATCCCAAGCCTTCAAACTCTACCGGCGCTGCTACAGGAAGTTTCCCCGCAGCGCCGCCGCCCCGGAAGCCTATTACCGATCCGCCAAGATCCTCCTCGAGAAGGGCGATCTGCTCAAGGCCTTCGAAGCCTTCGACGTCGTCGTCCGCGCGTATCCGAACTTCGGCCGCTTCAACGAACTCATCGCCGAGGAATACAAAATCGCCTTCGACCTGGTGAACGGCAAACGCCTCAAGCTCTTCGGCGTGCTCCCCGGCTTCTCCAACACCGATCGCGGCATCTACTACTTCGAGCGCATCATCTACAACGCGCCCTACAGCGACTTCGCGCCGCTCGCCCTGCTCAACATCGCGGAAACCCACATCCGGGAGGGCCGGCCCGACGCCGCCATCGATGCCCTCGACCGACTCATCACAAACTACCCCGCCAGCGTCGCCACCCCCGACGGCTACCTCCGCCTCGCCCAGGTGCACGAAAAACTCGTCGACGGCCCCCTCTACGACCAGGGCGAGACCAAAGAAGCCATCACGCACTACGAAGACTTCCTCATTCTCTTTCCTGAAAACCCCGACGTCGGCACCGCCGAGGAAGGTCTCGCCCGCATGAAAGACATCCTCGCGCAAAGCCGGATCAAGATCGGCGACTTCTACTACCTCAAACGCAAGCGCTATCAGGCCGCCCGGGTCTTCTACAACGAAGCCATCACCATCGCGCCCAACTCGCCCTCGGCCCGGCTCGCGCGCGAGCGTCTCGCCAAACTCGAGGTCGACGAGGCCCGCTATGAAGCCGAAGTCGCCGAACGCCAGCAAAAGGGCTCCGGCGGCTTCCTCGGTCTCTTCCGGCGCAAACCCATCAATGTCGACATCAGCCCGCTCCCCGAACCGCCCGCCGACCAGAAGGAGCAGGAAGAGGAAGAACTCGAGGGCAGCCGCGTCGAGGCGACCGGCGACGCCGTCCCGGCAAACGACGCGCAGCCGTGATCCCCTCTCCGGGCATGCGCCGCCTCCTCTCCGCATCGCTCATCATCCTCGCCGCCTGGGGGCTCGGCGGGTGTGCCGGCTACCAACTCGGCGAAGCCACGACGCTCCCCTTCGACACCGTCCAGATCGCGCCGCCGGTCAACGCCTCCCTCGCGCCCCAGGCCGCCGCCCTCCTCGGCACCCAGGTCGCCCGCGAAATCGACCGCACCGGCCTTGCCCGAGTCGCGCCTCCGGGCACCGACGCCGGCGACGCCCGTCTCGAAATCGTCATCACCAAACTCGACCGCGAAGTCTCCGCCGATCGTGCCGACGACGTCGGTCTCGCCCGCAAGTGGCGCCTCACGCTCACCGCCACATGCACCCTCACCGATCGACGCAACGGGCGCGTCTATTTCCATGACCGCGTCGTCAGCGCCTTCGACGAGATCTACACCGACAGCGGAACCAATCCGGCCGAATACCAGAACATGCCCGTGCTCACCGCCCGCCTCGCCGAACGCATCGCCCGCGAAGTCGTTGCCGTGTGGTGAGCGCGGCGGTCCATCCCGCCTCGCACGACGCCCCTCGACCGCCCAACCACGCATGAGCCGCCACTGCCACACCCCCATCCTCGCTCCGTCCATCCTCGGCGCCGATCACGCCAACCTCGCCGAAGCCGTGGCCACAGTCGAACAGACCGGCCTCGAATGGGTGCACATCGACATCATGGACGGCCACTTCGTGCCCAACCTCTCCTTCGGGCCCGGCGTCGTCGCGGCTTTGCGCAAGCGCAGCCGCCTCTTTTTCGACGTCCACCTGATGCTCGACAACCCGCACCTCTACGTCGAGGCCTTCGCCGAAGCCGGAGCCGACCTGATCAGCATCCACGTGGAGCCGGACTATGACATCGGCGGCACGCTCGAGCACATCCGCCGCCTCGGCTGCAAGACTGGCATCGTCCTCAACCCGGCGACGCCCGCCGCGCACATCGAGCCCTACCTCGACACCGTCGATCTCGTGCTCGCCATGACCGTCCAGCCCGGCTTCGGCGGTCAATCCTTCCGGGAAGACGTGCTGCCCAAGCTCGCGGAAATCGACGCGGTCCGGCGTTCGCGCGGCCTGTCCTTTCGCCTCGAAGTCGACGGCGGCATCGATACCGCCAGGGCGCCGCTCTGCCGCGAACAGGGCGTCGACACCTTCGTCGCCGGCACGGCCTTCTTCCGCGCTGCCGACAAGGCCGCTTTCGCCGCGGCCATCCACGCGCTGTAGGCCGCCCCGCC
>RFJS01000194.1 GCA_003694825.1 Verrucomicrobiota bacterium
CCCGCCGCCATTTCGTTCTCGTTACGGGCGCTTCCCGAAGCGATAAACGGCACCATGAAGATCGTTCGTTTTCTCACCCGCGAGGGGCGCACCGGCCACGCCGAACTGCGTCCCGACGGTTCCGCCGCCGTGATCGAAGGCGACCTCTTTGGTGATTTCCGCGTCACCAACGAAGTCATCTCCGGATTCAAGACCCTCGCGCCCATCGAGCCCGCCAACATCCTCGCCATCGGTCTCAACTACCGCAAGCATGCCGCCGAAGGCGGCCGCGAGCCCCCGGAGCGGCCCATGCTCTTCATCAAGGCCACCAGCTCCGTGCAGCATCCCGGCGACCCGATCGAGATCCCGGTGAAGTGTCCGAGCACGAAAGTCGACTACGAGTGCGAGCTCGCGGTGGTCATCGGCCGCCGCACCAAGAACGTCTCCCGGGAGAACGCCCTCGACTACGTCCTCGGCTACACCTGCGGCAACGACGTCTCCGCGCGCGACTGGCAGCGCGACCTCGGTGGCGGCCAGTGGTGCCAGGCCAAAAGCTTCGACACCTTCTGCCCGCTCGGCCCGGTCCTCGTCACGCGCGACGAGATCCCCAACCCGAACAACCTCGCCATCCGCACCATCCTCAATGGCCAGGTCATGCAGGACTGGAACACCAGTGACATGATCTTCGATGTCCCCACGCTCATCGAGTTTCTCAGCGGCTCCAAGACCCTCCTGCCCGGCACGGTGATCATGACCGGCACGCCCCATGGTGTCGGCTTTGCCCGAAAGCCGCCCGTCTGGCTCAAGCACGGCGACACCGTCACCATTGAAATCGAGGGCATCGGTGCCCTCACCAACCCGGTCATCAACGAGCCGCTCTGAGGCCCTTCCCCTCTCCCGTACCATGCAACGCACCACTGTCAAACAGGCGCTCGCCGCCGAAGCACCGATCCCCGAAATCCTCATCCAGGGCTGGGTGCGCACCCGCCGCGACGCCAAGGGATTCTCCTTCGTCGAAGTCAACGACGGCACCTGCCTCAAAGGCATCCAGGTCATTGTCGACGCCGCCCTGCCCGACTACGCCCATATCGACAAAGTCAATACCGGCGCCGCCGTTTCCGTGAAAGGCGAACTCGTCGAATCAAAGGGCAAGGGGCAGAAGTGGGAAGTCATCGCCCGTTCCCTCGAGGTCGTCGGAGCAACCGATGCTACCTACCCCCTGCAGAAAAAAGGACACAGCCTCGAGTTTCTCCGCGAGATCGCCCACCTGCGACCACGCTCCAACCTCTTCGGGGCGGTCTTCCGCGTGCGCAGCCGCCTCGCGTGGGCGATCCACCAGTTCTTCCAGGAGCGCGGCTTCGTCTACATCCACACGCCGATCATCACCGCGAGCGACTGCGAGGGCGCCGGCGAACTCTTCCGCGTCACCACCCTCGACCCGGAAAATCCGCCGCGCACCGACGACGGCCGCGTGGACTTTTCCCGGGATTTCTTTGCCCGGCCCACCTACCTCACCGTCAGCGGCCAGCTCGAGGCGGAAGTCTTCGCCTGCGCCCTGAGCAATGTCTACACCTTCGGGCCGACCTTTCGTGCCGAGAATTCAAACACCTCCCGACACGCCAGCGAGTTCTGGATGATCGAGCCCGAGATGGCCTTCTGCAACCTCGAGGGCGACATGGATCTGGCGGAGGACTTCGTAAAAAGCCTCATCCGCGACATCCTCGAAAACTGCGCCGGGGATCTCGAGATCTTCAGCCGCTTCGTGGACAAGACGCTGCTGGAGCGGCTTCGCTTCGTGGTCGAGCGTCCCTTCCAGCGTTGCAGCTATGCCGAGGCCATCGAGATTCTCGAGAAGAGCGGAAAGCGTTTCGAATTCCCCATCGCCTGGGGGGCGAATCTCCAGAGCGAGCACGAGCGCTATCTGACCGAGGAGCACTTCAAGTGCCCGGTTACCGTCTACAACTACCCCAGGGAGATCAAACCCTTCTACATGCGCCTCAACGACGACGGGCGCACGGTGGCCGCGATGGATGTGCTCGTGCCCGGCATCGGCGAGATCGTGGGCGGCAGCCAGCGCGAGGAGCGGCTCGAGGTGTTGCGCGCCAACATGCGAGACCACGGCCTCGATGAGGCGGACTACGCCTGGTATCTCGACCTGCGCCGGTGGGGAACGGTCCCGCACGCGGGCTTCGGTCTCGGTTTCGAGCGCATGCTCATGTTCGTCACCGGCATGGGCAACATCCGCGACGTCATCCCCTTCGCCCGCACGCCCGGACACTGCGCCTTCTGAACCGGTCCACTCGCGCACAAGAGACCACCGCCCCGGCCCGGTGCCGTGCCAGCCGGGGCATCCGCGCCCATTCTGCGCAAACGACCTTGCCGGCGGTCAGTATTTCGCCGGCAGCACAAACGTGCGCAGGCGCTGCCGCCAGGGACCATGGCCGCCGGACATTTCAGGGACCACGACAAGCGTCTCGCCTGAGGGCAGCAGGGTCGCGGCCGGCTGTCCCGGCGAGAGAAAGGCGAAGTTCGCGTGTCCCTTGAACTTGATGACGCGGTCCTTGCGTCCGTGGATCATCAACATGTCGCCGTTGCTGCGGGAGGCGATGATCGTGCCCTTCGGCGTCACGGTGAAGCCGAGCAGCGCACCGAGCTCCTTGTCGATCGTCTCCGGTTGCCCGGTGTAGTCGGCATTGGGCAGGCGCATCACCGCGCCGCCGAGATCGTAGGCGATCTGTCCGGTGATCCAATAGAGCGACTTGTCATGGCGCGCATAATACACGCCAGTGGGCAGATTGCGCACCGGGGCGAAGAGGAAATCTCGCCTCTCGAGGTCCTCTCCGGCCAACAGGGCCGCCACCCCCTTCGAGGTGAGCTTGAGAATGCCCGGCACGCCCTCCGCCGGATCCAACGGCCGCACCCCCGAGCCGGCGACATCGGTGAGAATGAGATTGCCCGCAGCATCCGCCGCCACCGCCATCGGATCCCGGATGGGGTGGCCGATTTTCGCGGCGAGTGTCGAACCGGCACCAAGATAGAGATGGGCCAGCACTTCGCCGCTCTCGGGATGGATGAAGACCACCCCCGCCCCGCGCTCACGATCGTCGTCCAGGGACGTGCCGCGTTCGTTGACGGTCCAGGAGCCGCCGACGGCCACCGCCAGCGCGCCCGCCGGGATCGGGCCCACGTCGGCCGGAAGGACCGCGATACCGAGCGGTGCGTTGAGCTTTTCCACGAACCGGCGGTCGACCACCTCGAGCTGGTTCTGATCGTTGAGCCGGAGCCGGCTCAACGCGCCCTCTCCGGCGAGCATGCCATACTCGCCCCGCGCCGCGTTGGTGACATAAAACGTGCGCCCATCCTCGGCGACAGCCACCGCCGCCGGCGAGTGAAAGCCCTCGATCGTCTGGACGAAACGCGCCTGGGCGCACGCCTCCGGACCGGCAGCCAGGCCGGAGAATGTGAGCAGGGCGGCGAGAGCCATGAACTTCAGGGGAACGGCACGGAATCCGATGCGCATGGCCGCACCCTACGCAGGATCAGCCCCGTGAAAAGCCGCAATCTGCCCGCTCCCAACGGCGACGGCACAATGCCGGACCGGTGTTCCGGTTTCGACAGGAAAAAGGGCGGCCCGGAACGGGCCGCCCTGCGAATCGAAATCGGCCGGTGGTGTCCCGACCGCCGCTGCGGCGCGGTTGTTTACTGCACCTCGATCTTCGGCAGCTTCCAGATGTCGGTGTTGTAGTCGGTGATCGTGCGGTCGCTGGAGAATTTGCCGACACGCGCCGTGTTGAGGATGGCCATCTTTGCCCAGCGGGCCTTGTCGCGGTAGGCCTCGTCGACGCGCTGCTGCGCCGCGCAGTAGGCCTCGAAATCCGCGAGCACGAGGAAGGGATCGCCCCCGTCGAGCAGGGAGTAGCGCAGCGGCTGCAGCACGCCCGGCTCGTCCCGCACGAAGTAGTCCGAGCCGATCCAGTCGACGACGGCGCGCAGCTCCTCGTTGCGGTAGTAGTAGTCCCACGGATTGTAGCCCCGGGCCTGCAGCGCCTGGACCTCCTCGACGGTCAGACCGAAGATGAAGATATTCTCGTCGCCGACTTCCTCGCGGATCTCGATATTGGCTCCGTCGAGCGTGCCGATGGTGACTGCGCCGTTGAGCGCGAGCTTCATGTTGCCGGTGCCCGAGGCCTCCTTGCCCGCGGTCGAGATCTGCTCGGAAACGTCGGCCGCGGGGATGATCACCTCGGCCTGCGAGACGCGATAGTTCGGCAGGAAGGCGATCTTTATCTTCCCGTTGATGCGGGTGTCGTTGTTGATGGCGCGGGCGGCGGAGTTGATCGCCTTGATAATTATCTTGGCCAGCTCGTAGCCCGGCGCGGCCTTGGCCCCGAAGATGAAGACGCGCGGATGGATATCGAGATCGGGGTTTTGCAGGAGCCGCCGATACAGCGCGAGGATGTGCAGCAGGTTGAGGTGCTGACGCTTGTATTCATGGAGCCGCTTGATCTGCACGTCGAAGATGGCGTTGGGATCGACGGTGATGCCGCACTCCTTCTCGATCAGCTTCGTCAGAGCAACCTTGTTGGCGTGCTTGATCTCCATGAATTGCTTCTGGAATTCGGGATCGTCCGCCCATTTCTCGAGGCCGCGGAGCTGATCGAGTTTCCTCGGCCACTCCGGACCGACCTTCTCGGTGATGAGGCGGGCGAGCGGCCGGTTGCAGGCGAGAAGCCAGCGGCGCGGTGTGATGCCGTTGGTCTTGTTGTTGAAGCGGCCCGGGAAAAGCTCGGCGAACTCGGGGAACAGCAGCCGGGTGATGAGCTTCGAGTGGATCGCCGCAACGCCGTTCACGGAATGGCTGCCGTAGACCGCGAGGTTGGCCATGCGCACCATCTTCGTGCCGCCCTCCTCGATGAGCGAGGCCTGGCGCTTTTTCTCCACGTCGCCCGGCCACTTCTGCTCGACCGTGTCCATGAGACGCTGGTTGATCTCGTAGATGATCTGCAGGTGCCGCGGGAGCACCCGCTCGAAGAGAGGCACGCTCCAGCGCTCGAGCGCCTCCGGAAGAAGGGTGTGGTTGGTGTAGGCCATCGTGCGGTTGACGATGCCCCAGGCGCGGTCCCATTCGAGACGCTCCTCGTCGAGGAGGATGCGCATGAGCTCGGCCACCGCCACGGCCGGATGGGTGTCGTTGAGCTGGATGGCGACCTGGTCGGGGAAATGATCCCAGTTTCCGTTGTTCTGGCGCCAGCGCCGGATGATGTCGCGAAGCGAGCACGACACGAAGAAATACTGCTGGACGAGACGCAGCTCTTTGCCGTTCTCCGTCTTGTCATTTGGATACAG
>RFJS01000195.1 GCA_003694825.1 Verrucomicrobiota bacterium
CGTCACCTCGCGATAGCGCCCGCGAAACAGCATTCGCGGGGCATTGCGCTCGATCGGGGCATCCGATTCCATTTCGGGGCAGGGTTTTCTCGACTTCTTTCCGGGAGGAGAAGGCGCCCGGAGCGACCGAACCGACGAGAGCCCATCGCGCCCGCACCGCCCTGACAACGTCCAACCTCCTCTCCGCCCTCCAATGCGAGAATGTGAGAGCCCGAGGGCTCCGCTGCCGGATCCGAAAAAGTGCCCGGACTGTCCACTCCAGGCAAAACTTGCACGCCAGACTGCCGTTGAGGAAAGACGGAAAGCTTTTCGACCCAACCCACACTCTTTCCGCTCTCCATGCCGCTGCATTACCACCTCGATCCACGCCAGCATCTGGTCATCGGGCGCGCCTGTGGCACGCTCACCGATGCCGATGTCGCCGCCTATCTCGGCGCCATCACCGGTGACGCCCGTTTTCACCCGACCATGGACCAGCTGCTCAACTGCCTCGAGCTCACCCGTGTGCGCGTTTCCTATGAGATGCTTCATCGGCTCGCGCACCACAGTCCCTTTGGTCCCGGATCGCGGCGGGCCATCGTCGTTGCCAGCACCACCGCTGTCACCTACGCGCGCTTCTATCGCGCTCTCGTTCAGGATCGTTCCTCCGAGGTGGAGGTCTTCCATGACATGCCCTCCGCCCTGCGCTTTCTCGGACGCGATCGACTCACCACCGTCGAAACCACACACCCGCAGCAAAAGATCCTTCCAACTTCGCGAGCGATCTTCCGTCTCGCCTGACGCACCGGGAGCGGGATCCATCCAGTTGAAAAGACAAACAGCCGCCCGAAGGCGGCTGCTTGTCTTTCGTTCACTGGTTCCGGGAAGGGGCGTTTTCCCTCGGTCCTGCGCTCCCGTGGGGGGTTTTCGGAGCGCACAGTGCAGCCCAAACTCAACGCCATGCGGGCGTCCGCTCGCGGTTCGTATACGCGAAAGCAGCCTCCGAACGGGCGCGAAAGGCGACAACCGCCAACGAGGCCACCCACAGCGTACCAACCAGCGCGGCCAACGCCTCCGGCGTCGGCTCCGCGGGCAAAGCGCCACCGGCCGCCAAACCGGCAATCCACAGCAGCCCGGCTGCCGCCGAGATCGCCGCAACCGTCCAGACCAGATGTCCCTGCACCGCCAATGCACAGGGCACGGCAATCGCGATAAACAGTGCCATCCAGCCGACGGGATTGTTACTCGAATGCTGCAGAGCGGCCAGGATGAGGAACAGAGCCGCCATGAACCCATTGAGAGCGCGATTCAGTGTCTTCATGGGGAGGGTAACTGCCAACAAGGTAGGGTCACCCCCGATACAGTCAATAATTCACACTAGGAGAAACATACAGAAAACCCCTTAGGTGGAGTAAGGTTTCAACCCGTTCTCATACGCCATTTCACCATCGCCATACCCGATCGGATCCGGAAATCGCGGTATTCACCGGCCGATTCTCGGGTTCCATCACTCCGCCGACGCGTTTCCAGGGACAATCAGTCACGCGGAAACCATCCCAAACCGACAGTCGGTTCATGGGAAACACCCACCGGCGGGCATACCGCCTCTCTTCGACGCCGCGGACGATGGGCGGAGAACAGCGCCGTCACCATGCATGCGTGGTTCGCAAGCCCGTCTGCCGCAGTCAATGTCCGGCGTTCGGCACGACCGCGCCGAATGCGCCGGAAAGCCGACCGTGCCCGAACCGCCCAGGGCGAAAAACCCCGCCCCCCCCGGACAAGAATCACTCAGCCCGTGAAGCCCGCGCGCTGGAGCAAATCGAACGCGTGGCGCAGCTCCCGGCGAATTTCCTCCAGAGTCGCCCGCGCCTGCTCGACACCTGTATCCAGCTTTCCCTGATACTCGGAACGCAGTGCATTCCATCGGTCCTGCAGCTCATCCATGCGCCGCCTCGAAGCCTCAAACATATCACTGAGCCGCTCGCTGACCGGCCGCGAAGGGCAAGCCAATCGAGCCTCGAGCTGGCGCCGCGCTTCATTGAGCTGAGCCAGAAGGATCCGATCCTCCGGCACTCTCCTCAGATCGCTGGCGAGACCAAGCTTCTCCAGCAGAAGGATCGTCCACTTCGTCGGGTCGAACTGCCACCATTTCACACCATTGCGGAAATCGTGCTGAAACTCGTGGTGATAATTGTGATACCCCTCGCCGAAGGTAAACAGAGCCATGATCGCACTGTCGCGGGCGCTGCAGTTGCTCGAATACGGCCGCCGGCCGATCGAATGGCAGAGCGAGTTGATGAAGAAGGTGCAATGTTGCACGAAGACGATCCGAGCCACCCCGGCGATGAGAAAACCACCCAGGGCCCCAACCCAGCCGCCATGGAGGAACCCGAGCAGCGCCGGCAATACGAAGCCGGCAAGGACGGCGATCAACACGTAGTTGTTTTCCTGCCACATCACGAGGCGGTCCTTCTCCAGATCCTTCACATTATTCCGAGGCGGGATCGGATTGAGCTTGAAGAGCAGCCAGCCGATATGGGCGTAAAACAGGCCCTTGCTGATGTCGTAGGGATCATCATCGTGATCGACGTGCTTGTGATGCCGACGATGGTCCGAGGCCCAGTCGAGCACCGTGTTCTCAAAGGCGGCCGCACCGAAGATGAGCGTAAAGAGCTTCACGGGCCAGCGAGCCTTGAAGGCGAGATGCGAGAAGAGACGGTGGTAGCCGAGGGTGATACTCAGCCCGGTCGCGACGAAGAAGGCGAAAAAGAGCCCGATCTGGTAGGCATCCAGACCGAACCGCCAGATATACCACGGCACGGCGGTGATCGAGACCAGGGCGGTTCCGATCAGAAAAGAACTGGTTGTCCAGTTGATACGGTCAGAGGGAAGTTTCAGCGGCACGTTGATGCAGGTTTATTGGTGTTGGAGAGAGGATCTCTCCGCCACAACACCAACCGGGATCATGCCGGAAAACGTCAACGACCTGCTCTGTCCGGCTGCCGGTAAACGATTTCCTCTCGTTCTATCTGAACTCGTGATACTCCCCCCTCGCCCTCCTCCTGGCAAGCAGCAACTTCCTGGCCGATTGGTGGGAAGACGCTTCCGACCGCGGCGTCATCGCCCACAAGGACGCCGTTCCGGACTATCCTGACACGCGACGCCATTCGGCCATCAGCACCGCTGCCGCGACCGAGGCATTGAGCGATTCGGCCCGACCGTAGGACGGTATCAGCACCCTGGCATCTAGGCAGTTGCGCACCGAATCGCTGATGCCTCCCGCCTCGTTTCCCACGATGAGAAGCGTGCGCTCGGGCCAGCGAAACGCCGGCAGGGGCTCGCCATCGAGCGCGGCGCCCACCGCGCGAAATCCGGCAGCGCGGGCCCGTCCGATCACGTGCGGAAGCGGTTCGCCCTCACTCACCGGCAGATGAAAAAGCGACCCCATCGTGCTGCGAACGAGTTTCGGATTGGTCGGCTCGACCGTTCCCGGACCGAAGACGACGCCCGCCGCACCAAACCAGTCAGCCGAGCGCACGATGGTCCCCGCGTTGCCCGGATCCTGCACCGCCTCCATGGCCACAATCAACCCCGGTCCCGCCGGAAGGCCGTCAGGGGTGAAGGCCGCCGGCCGCCAGCGCACCAGCGCCGCCACACCCGGGGCTTGCACACTGCCGGTGAGCCGGGCCAGTTGCGCCGGGCCCGCTTCATAAAAAGCCCGCGCCCGGCGCCGGGCCCGCTCCAAAAGCGCCGTTTCCGTCGCATTTCGTGCCGCTCCCGGCACCGCCAGAACACACTCGGGCGCCTCGGGAAGCGCCAGCACCTCCTCGAGCCAGCGCCACCCATCGACGAAAAAGAGACCATCGGCCTCACGCGCTTTCTTGCGCGTGTAGGCGGAAAGGGTCTGAAAACGCGTCTTCGAGAGCACGCACCCAGCGTGCCGCGCGCCCCGGCAGGGGTGAAGCCGTAAAACCCGCCTGCAACGCCGGTCAGCGGATCCGCGAGATGCCAGCCGGGGCGCACCCCGCCTCAGCGGATCCGCTCCACCGATGCGGCGCGCCTCGGTCTCCAGATCGCGGGAAATTCAGGCAGCGGCGAGAAAAGCACCATCGCCACATGCGCCCGCAAATATTCCGGCAACCGGTCACCAAAAAGCGAGCCGACGCCGTCGAGGCGCTTCTGACCCGGAAGCAGAAACCGCCAGCGGCCCTCCGGGATGCACATGACCCCAACGCCAAAGGCCCGGTGATAGGCCATCGCATCGCCCCGGATCTCGAATCCCGCGCCAAATTCGACGCCGATCTGAAAACCCTTCTCCACGAAGAGGGCTTGCATTCGCTCCATCTCACCCGGCGTGCCGGGCGCCTGCCCGTCCGCAGGTGCCGCGGTTTCCCGTGGCCGATCTCCAAAACCCAACCCGCACAAAATCACGTGCGCGGGGATGATTCTTCCGCTCTCTCTCAACATGGCTCTCCCTTTATTTCCCACTGGGGAGCATTAACGTATCCTGCCTCGCAGGCAACAACCGGACGCCGTTCACCGAGAATCGGGCAACTCAGCCCCCCGCATTCGCGCGCGGGCGCCCCTCGCCGGTGCTCGGCCAGCGGCCGCTCACAATGCAACCCCGCCGCGCGTGGCTCCCCATGTCACGACGCGGCAGAGTTGCATTGGAAGCAGCATTCGCTCGCAGATCCCTGCACAAACCGGGTTGGTCCGGTTGGCGAAAGTCGAACGCCGGCAGACAGTGACCCAGGTTCTGTTCCCGACACGACGATCCGGCAGCGGCGGCCTGTGCCGCGCCTTGCCTCCGTTCATCGCATTGTGCAAACCTGTTCACTACTCCGGACGGTCCTCCTCGTAGGTGAAAAAACGGAGGGTGCCGAAATTTCTTACAGCGGAATGCACATTTCCCAAAAAATCAGTCCACGGCGGAAAATCATCCACCTCGACATGGACTGCTTTTACGCCGCCATCGAGGTGCGCGACAATCCGGTGCTGCGCGGACAGCCCGTCGGTGTTGGCGGCGCCCGAAATCGGCGTGGCGTCCTCACCACCTGCAACTATGAGGCGCGCAAATTCGGCGTGCGATCGGCCATGCCCACCTTCATGGCCCTGCGCAAATGCCCTCACCTCATCGTCGTCCCTGTCCGCTTCGAGGTCTACCGCCGCGAAGCCGCACGTATCCGTGCGATCATGCGCGAGTTCTCCGACATCATCGAACCCCTCTCTCTCGACGAGGCCTACCTCGATGTATCGCATGTCGACGACGCCGTCGCGGCTGCCGCCGAATTGCGCCGGCGCATCTACCGCACAACCGGCCTGCATGCCTCCGCCGGCATCGCCCCCAACAAACTGCTCGCCAAGATCGCCAGCGATTGGCGCAAACCCAACGGCCAGTTCGCCATCCAACCGGAGGACATCGATGCCTTCATGCAGGCACTTCCGGTCAACCGCATCTGGGGCGTGGGCCGCGTCGCCGCTGAACGTCTCGCTCGCCTCGGCATCTCCACTTGTGGCGAACTGCAGCGCCTCAGTCGATGGGAGCTGGAACGCCTCTTCGGGAAGTTCGGACTCGAGCTGCACGCCCTCTGTCGCGGCATCGACGACCGGCCCGTGCAGCCGCGGCGCATCCGCAAATCACTCAGCACCGAGCGCACTTTCTCGCGCGATCTCGAGACGCTCGACGCCTGCCTCGACCGCTTTTCCCGCATCTACGAGGAACTCGTCGACGACCTGCGCAAATACGGCGAAGCCCGACGCGTCACCGGTATTTTCGTCAAATTGAAATTCGCCGACTTCACTCAGACCACCGTCGCGCGCAGCGGCGCGCGCCCCTCGGTCGAAGCCTACCAGGAACTGCTTGCCGAGGGCTTCGGCCGGAGCAGCCGGGGCGTGCGTCTCCTCGGCGCCGGCGTCCGTTTCGCGGAGGAATCGGCCGAACGGGAAACCCAGCTCGAACTGCCGCTGGCATGACCGCCCGGCGTTCGCCCTGGACGGCGCCTCCTTTTGCTGGCGCCGTCCGCGCCCCGCTGGCATACCCATGCTACTCGCAAACGCATGCATCGATCCCCGCTGCTCACTCTGCTGCGCCGATACCGGCCGATCGACACCCGGGACACCCGCCGCCTCGAGGCGTTCACCCGTTTTGTCACCGAACATCCGGACTGCTTCGAACGCACCCTCGCCATCGGGCATGTGACAGGTTCCGCCTGGATCATCGATCGATCCGGGAAGCGCGTGCTGCTCACACACCACCGCAAGCTCGACATCTGGGTGCAGCCCGGCGGCCATGCCGACGGCGATCCGGATATCTTTGCCGTGGCCCTCAGGGAAGCCCGCGAAGAGACCGGCCTCGACGATCTCGCTCCCCAGTCCAACGAGATCTTCGACCTCGACATTCATACCATTCCCGCCCGCGGAGACATCCCCGAGCACCTGCATTACGACGTGCGCTTCGCCCTGCGAGCCACAGGCTCCGAGGACTTCGCGGTCTCGGAAGAATCACACGCCCTTGCATGGGTCGAGCTTGCCGACCTTGAGAGATTCTCCACCGAAGCGTCGCTTCTCCGCATGCGCCGCAAATGGCATGACCTTGCACACTCCGCGCATCCGCTGCCCCACCCGGAGCGCTCCCCCGCAACACGCCCTGATTCACCGTGAAACTGCTCCCGGCCGTCGTCTCCTACTTCCTGCAGAATCCGACCCGCAGAAAGAACCTCATGGTCCTCGTTCGGCTCGTCGCCATCTTGCTGATACTTCTCGTCGTCTACGCCGTCATCTTTCACATCCTCATGGCGGCCGAGGGACAGGAGCACACCTGGTTCACCGGCTTCTACTGGGCGCTCACCGTGATGTCGACCCTGGGGTTCGGCGACATCACCTTTCACACCGACGCCGGCCGCTTCTTCTCCATGGTCGTCCTGATCACGGGCATGGTCTTCCTCCTTATCATCCTCCCCTTCACCTTCATCCAATTCGCCTACGCGCCGTGGATCGAAGCTCAACAGGCTGCCGCCACACCCAGCCAGCTGCCCGAGCATACCCGCAATCACGTGGTCATCACGAACTGGGATCACGTCACCTCCAACCTCACCAGAAAACTGAAGTCCTATGGATACGAATACGCCGTTATCGTTCCGACGCTCGATCGTGCCCGCGAGATGAACGAAATGGGCGTTCGCGTTGTCCTTGGCGAGATCGACTCGCCCGAAACCTATCGCGCCGTGCGCCTCGAGAAGGCCGCCATGCTCGCCGCCACCGGATCCGACACAGCCAACACAAACGCCGCCTTTACCGCCCGCGAAATCGCACCGCACATCCGAATCGTCGCCAAGGCCTCTCGCCACGCTTCCGAAGAGATCCTCAAGCTCGCCGGCGTCGACCACGTCATCCAGCTCCCGGAGATGCTCGGCCAGTCCCTCGCCCGCCGCTGCAACCCCGGCCGCCATGTCGCCAACCTGATCGGCGAAGTCGACGAAATCGCCATCGCCGAAGCTCCCGTCGCGGGCACGCCCCTGGTCGGACAGACACTCGCCGAAAGCCGCCTGCGCGAGCGCACCGGCCTGAGCGCCATCGGGCTCTGGGATCGCGGCACATTTCGCCCGGCCACCCCCGATATCCCCCTCTCGGCCAACACCGTCCTCGTTCTCGCCGGGTCGAAAGGTCAGCTCGCCGCCTTCAACGAGCGATTCGCCCGTCCGGAAAACGACGCCCCGGTCATCATCATCGGCGGCGGACGCGTCGGGCGCGCAACTGGGCACGCACTCATGAGTCGGGGGATCGACTATTGCATTATCGAACGCAATCGTGACGAGATCCTCGATACGGCTCATTTCATCCATGGCGACGCCTCTCACCGCAAAGTCCTTGAAGAAGCCGGCATCCACGATACACCCGCCGTGATCCTCACCACCCACGAGGACGACACCAATGTGTATCTGGCCATTTTCATCCGACGGCTTCGCCCCGATATCCAACTCATCGGGCGTGCCAACCTCGAGCGCAACATTTCCACGCTGCATCGGGCCGGCGTCGACTTCGTCATGTCATACGCCGGCATGGGCGCAAATACCATGCTCAACATCCTGCGCGGCGGCAATCTGCTCATGGTCGCCGAGGGCCTCGCCCTCTTCAAGCTGCCGGTCCCCCCGTCGTTGTGCCATGTCGCCCTCGCCGACTCCCGGATCCGCGCCGAAACCGGCTGTTCCGTCGTCGGCGTTCGTCGAGCCGATGCCACCATGGTCAACCCCGATCCCACCCTCGTCTTTCAGGCCGGCGACGAACTGCTCCTGATCGGCGATGTCGAGGCAGAACGGACTTTTCTGAGTCGGTACCCGCAGAACAACACAGTTGCCTGAGCCCACACCTTCCGGCCATCGAAAAACCACCCATGACCGAAGAGCATAACCAGAAACCGCCGTCCGCCCGCCTCACCTTCCAGGGACGCGGCGGCCCGCCGTCGGCGCTCCTCGGCCTCGCCTACTGGTATCCCGACGACCAGGGAAAGCTGCGGCTGCGTCTCCGCTGGCGCCGCTGCCTCACCACCCTCGCACTGCTGTGTCTGGCCGGCTGGCTGATGCTCGCCACGGCGGCATGGTGGTTCGTCACCTCGGTCCGCCATGTGCCCGATGTCTCCTTCCTCGACATCGCGCTGCCACACCGCTGGACGGTGTATCAGAAAAAGCGTGGCGATGCCTACATCGCCATGGCGGAAGAGGCCATGGAGCAAAAACGCTACCGCGCTGCCTTTCAGCTGCTGCGCATCGGCATCGCCAGATCGCCGGGCAACCTCCAGGGCCGCCTCCTCCTCGCCGGGTTTTACGAGGCCCACGGCCGCATCGATCTCGCCTCCGAAACCCTCGAAGGCGGACTGAACCAGGCGGAAGTCCCGCCGGACTACGTCACCCGATACCTCCAGCTGCTTCTCAACTATCGGCAGGATGAGCGTCTCATCGACGCCGCCCGCAGATGGCTGCCCGCTCTCGCCCCCGAAGACCCAAAGCATGCGATCCTCTCCCTCGGCGCCGCTCAGGCCGCCTTTCTCCGGGGTAAGTATGACCTCGCCGAAACGTTTCTAGCCGGTATCGACAACGCCCATACTCCGGACGTACGCATCATCCGCGCCCGCATCGCCTGGGACCGCGGCGATGCAGAAACGGCCATTGCCACCCTCCGCGCACTCACCCGGGAGGCGCCGGATCTCCACTTCCCCCACCAGCTTCTGGTCACCTACCTGCGCGAACTCGGCCGAACCGAAGAAGCCGATGCCCTCGTGGCTGAGCGGGCGGCGAACTTTCCCGGCGATCCCGCCGCCCAGAAGGCGTTGCTCGCACTCTACGCCAGTCAGGACGAACCCCGTCGGCTCGAGAACGCCGTCCGCGCCAACCTCGAACGGCTCCCGCAACACCCCGCGCTGTTTTACGTGCTGGCCGACCTCGCCAGCAAACGCGGTGATGTCCCCCTGGCCGAACGGTTGCGCCGCACCCTCCCGCTACCCGGCCTGCCTGAAGGCATCGGCGAACTCGTCGAACTGGAGGCCCGGCTGGCCGGCGGCGAATATGCGCGCATACTGGAAGCCGTCGAGGCACTGCAGAAGGAAAACCCGGCTTTCCTTACCACCCATCGCAGCGCGCTCTTCGCGCTGACGATCATCGCCAGGTTCGGCGTCGGCGACCTCGAGGAGGCAGAGGCCCTTCTCGGGGAATTTATTCATCAGGCAGGCAACCGCCCCGATATCCTGCTGGCTCTCGCCGATCGACTGGACGCGGCCGGATATTCCGAGGCGGCGATTCGCACTCTCACCGCGGCCGCCGCCGCGCTCCCGGAAGACGAGACGATCCTCGCCCGCCTGATCGAAGCCAGGCTCGATCTGGGCACCGCAGACGACCTGCCCGCTCTCACCGGCAAGCTGCTGCAGATGCGCCAATCACCGGTCTCTCTGCTCCGACGCATCCGCCGCGTCCTCGCCGGAGACACCTATCTCTACGCACCCGGCCGCCGCGCCTTGCTCGAGCAGCTGGATTCCGAAATCGCGCGCCGTCCAGGCCCCGGCGTCTCTCACGCCCGTTGACCCGCAAGTTCGTCACAAAACATCCAATACCTGTCGTCAAAACAGGACCATACGCCGCACCGGACGGGACCGACTCGCCATGGCCTCCGCCGGCCTATGCTTCCGGCTCGCCCTCCTCCGCTTCCGCCGGGCCGACCACCCGCACCCGCGTCTGAATGATGCGCCGCTCGTTCATGCTCGTCACCTCCACCTCGATCGGGCCGAGCCGGAAGGGCACATGCGCCCGGGGCATCGCACCGAGCTCGTTGGTGATGTAGCCGCCGAAGGTCGAGACCTCCTCGGTATCCAGCTCCACGCCCAGCGCCTCGTTGACCTCGTGCAGGGGCGCCAGTCCGTCGATAATGAAAACCCCGTCCGGCCCCGGGCGGATGTAGGCCTCTTCCTTGTCGAACTCATCGAGGATGTCGCCGACCAGCTCCTCGAGCACGTCCTCGAGGGTGATCGCCCCCAGCGTCCCGCCGAACTCATCCACCACCAGCGCAAAGTGCACCCGCACGCGCAGCATGCGCTGCAACACGTTTTCGAGCGGCTCATCGTCCGCGATGCGCATGATGTTGCGCCGCAACCGCCGCAGATCCAGACGCTCGGGATCGGTGTTCGAACGAAAGACGTCCTTGATGTGGATGAGCCCGACACACCGGTCGAGATCCCCCTCGCACAGGGGGGAAGCGCGTGTGTCCGCTCTTGCGCGCCAGCTCGAGATTCTCCGCCACGCTGTCCTCGAGATCAAGGTACACGATGCGATTGCGCGGCAGCAGGATATCCTGCGCCACCCGCTTGCGCATCTCCAGGACGTTGTGCAACAGCGATTCCGCAAACGGCGGCAGCTCCTCCACTCCGCTCACCACCGAACGGATCTGCGCCTCCACATCGAGCAGGTTCAGATCCACCGCGGAATCGATCGAGAACGCCCGCAACAGCCGGGCCGACAGCCAGTCGAGCACCCGCAGAAACGGCCCGCTCAACACGCGAAAAACCGACACCGCCCAATGCGACCAGCCCAGCGTCTGCACCGGATACTGCATCGCGAGGGCCCGCGGGACGAGTTCGCCCACCACGAATGTCACGGCCACCGCCGCGCAGAATGCCAGCGCGAGGACACCAAACGCCTCGAGACTCTCGACCGGCACCGCCGCGCGCTCGAGCACCTTCACGGCCGAGACCGACACCACCGCCCCCAGCCCGATGGTGCACGTCGTCACGCCCAGGCGAATGACTTTCAGGGTCGGCCCCAGGTGCGCCAGCATCGCCACAAACTTCTCCCGCTGCCGCGCCCGCTCCTCCTCCGCACGGTGAAACCGGGTGAACCGCAGGGTGACGAGCGAGAACTCCGCCGCCACGAGAAGGGCGTTCAGCGCGATCAGCACCACCACGATGCCGCTGATCACCAGAATCTCCGTCCAGGAAAGAATCATTCCGCCTCGCCCCGCACCAGGGCTCCGAGTTCGCCGAGCACCCGAGCATTCTGCTCGCGCGTGCCGACGGAGATTCGTATCCACTCTGGCATGCCATAGCCGCCCATCGGGCGCACGATCACACCGCGGGCCTGGAGCGCCTTGAACATCGCCGCGCCGTCGCCCACGCGCACCGATACGAAATTGGTCACACTCGGGATGTATTCCAACCCCAGCCGCTCAAATCCGGCGGCGAGCTGGGCAAGCCCGGCGCGGTTGGTCTCCCGGCTCTTCTCCACCCACGCCGCATCCTCCAGCGCCGCCTCGCCGGCGGCCAGCGCGACCGCATTGACATTGAACGGCTGGCGCACCCGGTTGAGCAGGGCGGTCAACTCCGCCGGCGCATAGCCGTAACCGAGGCGTAGGCCCGCCAGGCCATAGATCTTCGAGAAGGTCCGCGTGCAGATGATCTTGCGTCCTTCCGCGATCAACGGCCGCAAATCCGCCGGATCATCGAGATACTCGACGTAGGCCTCATCGAAGACAAAAATCACGTGCGGGGGAAGCGCCCGCGCGAAACGCACGATGTCTGCGGCGTCGTTCGCCGTGCCGGTCGGGTTGTTCGGACTCGGCAGAAAGACCAGGCGGGTGCGCTCGGTGATGGCCGCAAGCAGCGCATCGAGATCGTGCCGATGATCGACCAATGGCACCTCGACCGGCGTCGCTCCGAAAAGAAGGGTGACGAGCTTGTAGACCGCAAACGCCCGCTCCCCCATGACCGCCTCGACGCCGGGCCCGAGAAACACATGCCCGAGCAGCTCGAGAATCTCGTTGGAGCCGTTGCCCACGATGACCTGCCCCGGGGCCACGCCGAGATGGTCGGCCAGGCGCGCCCGCAGCCGTACCGCTCCACCATCCGGATACAACTCGATCTGCCGCAACGCCCGCTGTGCCGCCGCCACACCCGCCGGCGACGCCCCCAGCGGATTCTCGTTGGAGGCGAGCTTCAGGACGGTCGCGGGGTCGAGACCGAGCTCCCGGGCCACATCATCGATCGGCTTGCCCGGTTCATAGACCGGCTGGGTCAGCACCCCGGGCCGGACGAGTTCTGCTACGGAAGGCTCCTGACTGTCGGTCGCGTTCACCTTGTAAAGTGCGGCAGGTTATGGACGGCGCCCTTTGATTGCCAAGGAAATCATGCCGCGCGGCCGGCCCTGCGCCGGCCATGGCCCGAAAACAGGATACACCCCGGCCGCCTCCACCGGATGCCGCTCACCCGCGCGCGCCCGCCCGTCGCTCACGGGCACAGGGAATCATCAGGCAGTCCATACCCGCCGCCTCCGCGGCCTGGCGCCCCAGCACGGCATCCTCGAGCACGAGACACCCCGCCGGATTCACGCCGAGTTTTTCCGCCGCGAGCAGAAACATGTCCGGCGCAGGCTTGCCGTGTTCGACGTCGTCGGCTGTCACCACGACCGGAAACAGCTCCCGCAGCCCGGCCGCCTGCAGCGCCCGCTCCACGACATGGCGACTTCCCCCGGAGGCCACCGCCACCTTCCCTCCCTCAGCAGCGAGACGACGCGCAAACGCGGCCACCGGCTCGATCACCGGCACTTCGGAGAGCAGGCGCAGATAGGCTGCCTCCTTCTCGGCCGCGACCCGCTCGGGATCCAGCTCGAGATGATGCCGCTCGCCGAGGATGCGGACCAGCTTCACGGTCGGGACGCCGCCGAGCGCGTAAAACTCGTCCTCCGAAAAGCGATTGGCGAGCCCATGCGCCTGCAGCGTCTCCAGCCAGGCGCGGTAGTGCACCGGCATCGAATCGATCAGCGTGCCGTCGCAATCGAAGATATAGCCCTCGTAATCCCGCTTCGGAAACTGGATATCCATGCCCCGGCTAAAACGGCCCGGCTCGTCTCCGGCCAGCTTGAAATCTCCGCGCGCACCCCGCGCGCCGTCGCCGGGCATTCCGCGCCGACATTCACGGCGCCTGCACGGCGCTCTCGGACTTGCGCGAATCCGCCGCTCCTGTCGCCCGACCCGTCGCCGGATCGACCTGGATGGCCTGCACGCCGCCCACGCGCTCCGGCCAGACACGGACGGTGTGTCCGCGCGCCTCGAGAGCGCGAATGATTTCCCCGGAAAAACCGTCAGGCTCGAGATCGATCCGGTCCGGCATCCATTGATGGTGCATGCGCGGCGCCTCGACCGCTTCGGCCAGCGGCATGCGGTGGTCGATGACATTGAGCAGGACTTGCAGCACCTGAGTGATGATCGTCGGTCCGCCGCGGCTGCCGAGCACGAGAAACGGCCGCCCCGCGCGAAGCACGATGGTCGGCGTCATCGACGAGAGCGGGCGTTTGCCGGGCGCGATGGCATTGGCCTCGCCCTGGATCAGCCCGAAGAGATTCGGCACGCCCGGCCGCGCCGTGAAATCGTCCATCTCATTGTTCAGCAACACCCCCGTGCCGGGCACGGTCACGGCCGCGCCGAAGAGACCGTTGAGCGTATAGGTATTGCTCACCGCGTTGCCCGCTGCGTCGAGGACTGAAAAATGCGTCGTATCCATCGACTCGCCCCCCATCGGCCGCCCCGGCTGCATCCGCGCGCTCGGCGTGGCCCGCTGCGGATCGAAGTCCGCCATCCGCCCCAGGCAATAGCCGCGGTCGATCAACCCGCGCACCGGCACCTCGGCAAACGCCGGATCAGCCGGAAACACCGCCCGGTCACGAAAGGCGCGGCGCATCACTTCCGCCAACAGGTGCAGGCCCGCGGGCGTGTTGTGCCCGAGAGCCGCTACGTCGTATCCCTCGAGCATCTGCAGCATCTGCAGCAGCGCGATGCCTCCCGAGCTGGGCGGTGGCACGGTGAGGATTTCGGCTCCTCGATACCGGCCGCGCAACGGTTCTCGTTCCACGGCCTCATAGGCTTCCAGATCCTCCAGGCGCATCAGGCCGCCGTTCGCCCGCATCGCCGCATCGATGCGGCGGGCGGTTTCTCCCGAGTAAAACTCCCGCGGCCCCGCGACCTGCAGGCGCGCCAGGGTTTCAGCCAGGTCCGGCTGCACAAAGCGATCGCCCACGCGCCACCCGCGCCCACCGTTCAGGTAGATGCGCCGGCTCTCCGCATCGGCCGCCAGCCGCGCCTCCGCCTTCGCCAGTTGCGCCAGGAACCGGCCGGTCACCGGTATCCCCTCGGCGGCCAGTCGGCGCGCCGGCTCCACGACATCCCGCCAGGACATCGTCCCATAGTGCTCGAGCGCCAGCGCCAACCCCGCGACGGTCCCGGGCACCCCGGCGGCCCGCCACCCATCCAGCGACGCCCGCGGGATGACCCCGCCGCTCTCGGGATCCAGATACATGTCGCGCGTGGCCGCGCCCGGCGCCGTCTCCCGATAGTCGATCACCGTAGCGCGACCGTCGGCCAGCCGGATCAGCATGAATCCGCCGCCACCGAGATTGCCCGCCTCCGGGTAGGTCACCGCCATCGCCAACGCCACCGCCACGGCCGCATCCACCGCATTGCCTCCACCGCGCAAAACCTCCGCGCCCACCGCGGCGGCCGGGGCGCTCCCGGCGACGACCATCCCCCGGTCGACCTCGGCCATTGTCGCTGGCCCGACCAGGCCCGAGCACACGAACACAGCCGCCAGATAAGCACGCAGGCCTTTCATCACCGGGATCGTCGCCCACCTCTCTGCCCGGGGCAATCCCGGCCCGGAGATTTCTGGGGTGATTTCCCCTGAGGAAATCCTCAATTCCCCCGGGATTGTTCCGTTGAATAGCCCTGCGCTGCTGCGCATACACACCGCCAACCAACAAACTGCTGCCATGAACCAACCAGCCCTTTGCCACGGCGCCTTCCGCCGCGCCGCCCTGCTCGGCATGCTCATTGCCGCCACACCTCTCGCCGTCCAGGCCGGCGGATTCGCGCTCACGCCGCAAAACGCCGTCCATCTCGGCAATGCCTTCAGCGCCGCCGCCGCGGCCGAAGACGCCTCTACAATCCACTACAACCCCGCCGGCCTCCTCCACCTCGACCGCCCCGAGGCGGTCGTCAACGTCACCTACTTCATGTTCCGCGGCGATTTCTCCAACACCGGCTCCACGACGGCCGGTGTTCTGCCAACCCCGGGCGGCAACGGCGGCGACCTCGGCAGCCACACGCCCATCCCGACAGCCTATTTCGCCTACCCCTTCTCCGACACCTTTGCCGCCGGCATCGGCATCACCGCACCCTATGGCCTCTCCACCGAGTATGACGCCGGGTGGGTCGGCCGTTATCACGCCCTCAAGTCCGAACTCACGGTAATCAACATCAACCCGGCCATCGCCTGGCGCCTCGCCGATTGGCTGCGCCTCGGCATCGGTCTCGACTGGCAGTCTGCCGACGCCGAGCTGTCCAACGCCATCGACTTCGGCCTGCTCGGCTTCGCCAACGAGATTCCCGGCTTCGCGCCGCACAGCGCCGACGGCACCGTCACCATCGACGGCGACGACCACAACTGGGGATGGAACATCGGCCTGCTCATCCAGGCCAACGACGCGCTGCGCATCGGCTGGCACTACCGCTCCCATTTCGCCCACACCCTCACCGGCCGGGCCCGCTTCGCCGCCGTCCCCGCCCCCTTCCAGCCCATGTTCACCGATCAGGCCGCCTCCGCCCCGTTTTCTCTGCCGGAGGTCATGTCCCTCTCCCTCCTTTACGAATTCAATCCCCGGCTGGCGCTTACCGCCGATTGGAGCTGGTGGAACTGGAGCCGCTTCGAAAACCTCGACGTCGATTTCGAAAATCCCGCCACCCCGGATGTCTCCCTCCCTCAGAACTGGAACGACGCCTCGATCTACTCGGTCGGCCTGCGCTGGCGCTACAGCGACACGCTCACGCTGCGCTGCGGCTTCGCCCTCAACGAAAGCCCTGTCCCGTCGTCAGGTTTCCGCTACGCTCGCATACCCGATTCCGACCGCACCTGGTACACCATCGGCGCCAGCTGGGAAGTCGCCGATGCTGCCCGGCTGCATTTCGGATACGCCCTGCTCGATTTCGAAAAATCCACATCCGCCTACGATGATCTCGCCGGACACGTTCTCGTCGGCGACTACGATCTTTCCGCTCATATCCTCAGCGCCCAATTCACCTGGGGCTTCTGACAACCAACACATCACCTCCACATCCTGTCGAAAAAGCGAGGCGGCCCGCACCCGGCCGCCTCGCTTTTTTCCGGCGGCCGGCTGCGCGTCCTCACCGAACCGCACCCACCTCACGAGAGCACCCCGCTCTTCGTATTCATTTTTATGATCCTTTCATCCGCGCCCGTGAACCACCCCGCCGCCCTGCCCCCGCGAAAAAAAAGACGCACCAAATCTCCTCCGCGCGTAAGAGACCTCCGGCGGCAGGCGTTTCACACCGCGTCAACACAACGCAACCGTCTGCCGGCGCGGCCAATTGCTGCACCCGTCCGCGCCCAATCCATAGCGTTCGACACCTGCGGTCTTTTCCCCCCCAACACCAAGGAGAGCATCATGCCCACGACCAAAATCGACGTGGCCCATTTTCTGGACCACGGCCCTCTCGCCTCAACCACAGCATTGGCCCCGCGCACGGGCCTTTCTCACACCGGGGCAGACACCCCGCCGCGCCCAACCCCCGAAGAAACCGACGCCGCTGTCATGGAGCGCATCCGCAGCGTCGTCTTCTCTTCCGGCAACGCCGGCACGCGCCTTGCCGGCCTCGTCAAGCGAGCCCGGACGCCCGCACAGGCGGCCGCAGCCTTCATCAATGCCCGCCATGGCGCGCTCGGCGGGCCACGGGGCGTCCTCGGCAAGGCAACCACCGCCGTCAAACCATGCCCCGACAAGATCGGCTACTTCCGCAACTATGAAGGAGGATCCATCTACTACAGCCCGCAAACCGGCGCCCATGAGATCCGTGGCGCCATACGCACGAAGTGGATACAACTCGGCGCCGAACGCGGTTTCCTCGGCTATCCGACCACCGGCGAGCGCACCGGGGCCGACCGCGACGCACGCGGCCGTTACAACCACTTTCAGCATGGCTCGATCTACTGGCATCCCTCCACCGGCGCCCATGAGGTGCATGGCGCCATCCACGCAAAATACGTCGAGCTCGGCGCCGAGGCCAGCTTCCTCGGCTACCCGACGACCGACGAGCGCCAGACCCCGGATCGCCGCGGCCGCTTCAACCACTTCCAGGCCGGTTCCATCTACTGGACGCCGCAGACCGGCGCGCACGAAATCCACGGCCTGATTCGCAAGCTCTGGGCCGAAAAAGGCTGGGAACGGAATCCTGATCTTGGCTACCCCATCTCCGACGAAAGGATTCCCCACCGCAGCGTCGGGCACGTCCCGCCGCCCCGGCGGCGCAAGCCGCTGCGCGAACTTCCCGCTGATGTCGTCCGCGTACCCGATGAACAGCCGTCACCGACGCTCGAACTCATCGCCGCCCCGGCACTGGCCACCGCTCTTGCCGCTTCGCCATCGGCCGCGGAGGAGCCGGCACCTTCCCGTTCCCGCGGGAGCAACCCCGACCTGCGCCACCTCGGCGGCCTCTCGCTGCGGCGCATCCCCTCCGGCACCGCCCTACGTCCGGGCATCGTCCTCAAACCGCCGAAAATCATCAACCCGTCCCGCAACCACAAAGGCGAAAGCCGCGACCGATTCTCCGATTTCGAGAACGGCGTTCTCTTCTGGATACGCGGAGCGTCCGCCGCCACCGAACTGTCGCCGCGCGCCAAGGCCCCCAACGGCGACCGCCTCGCATGGAACGCGGGC
>RFJS01000196.1 GCA_003694825.1 Verrucomicrobiota bacterium
CCAAACCGCCACGCTCTCCGTACAACACTGGGGGCGCACCGAATACCGCTCGGCCCGCGCGATGCAGGAGGCGCTCGTCGAGGAACGCATTGCCGGAAACATCCCCGACACCCTCGTCTTCACCGAGCACGACCCCGTCTACACGCTCGGCGCCCGGCCCGGCGCCGAGAAACACCTGCTGCTGGACGAACGCGCCGCCGCCGAGCGCGGCATCGCCGTGGTCAAAACCAACCGCGGCGGCGACATCACCTACCACGGCCCGGGCCAGATCGTCGGCTACCCGATCATCAGCCTCGAGCGCCGCCGCGACCTGCATGCCTATCTGCGCATGCTCGAGCAGGTCCTCATCAACACCCTCGGCAACCTCGGCCTTGCCGCCGCCCGGCGCGAAGGGAAAACCGGCATCTGGCTCGGCACCCGCAAGATCGCCGCCATCGGCGTCGCCTCGCGGCGCTGGGTGACCTACCACGGCTTCGCCCTCAATGTGAACAACGACCTCGCCCCCTTCGCGGGCATCATTCCCTGCGGCATCACCGATGGCACCGTCACCAGCATGCGGCTCGAGCTCGGCCACCCCTGCGATATCGCCGAAGTCACCCGCGTCATCGAACAGGAGTTTCGCGCCGAACTCGTCCGCTTCTTCGCCACACCTCCCCCGTCCGCCTCCGCTTGAGTCCAGCGCACGGCCGCACAAAACCCGCTTGTTTCCACCAGCAAACCTGCACTTTGATCCCTCCCTTCTGATGCAACACGTCCGCAAACCCGCCTGGCTTCGCGCCAAACTGCCCAATGGCCCGGAATACGCCCGGGTCCGCAAGCTCGTGGACAACAACGCTCTGCACACAGTCTGCCAGAGCGCCCAGTGCCCGAACATGGGCGAATGCTGGTCCCGCGGCACCGCCACCGTCATGATCCTGGGCAACATCTGCACCCGCTCGTGCGCCTTTTGCGCCATCGAAACCGGGCGCCCCACGG
Organism: Verrucomicrobiota bacterium; assembly: GCA_003694825.1. Taxonomy (GTDB): domain Bacteria; phylum Verrucomicrobiota; class Verrucomicrobiia; order Opitutales; family Opitutaceae; genus J108. The sequence continues at coordinate 976 of RFJS01000196.1, forward strand.
AATACGATCTCGGCGAACCCGCCCGCGTGGCCGACGCCGTCGCCAAGATGCAATTGCGGCACTGCGTGATCACCTCCGTCGCCCGCGACGACCTCAAGGACGGCGGCGCCTCGGTCTGGGCCGCGACGATTCGCGCCGTCCGCTACCGCAACCCAAATTGCGCCATCGAGGTGCTCATCCCCGACATGCAGGGGCGCCTCGAAGACCTCGACGTCATCCTCGACGCCCGCCCCGACATCCTCAACCACAACATCGAGACCGTCGAACGCCTCCAGCGCCGCGTCCGCAAGACCGGCCGCTACGATCGCTCCCGCCTCGTCCTGCGCCACGCCAAATCCCGCGGCTTCACCACGAAATCCGGCATCATGCTCGGCGTCGGCGAGACCAGGGACGAAATCGCCCAGACCATGCGCGACCTCCGCGAAGACGGCGTCGACATCCTCACCATCGGTCAATACCTGCAGCCCACGCCCAAGCACCTTCCCGTCGACCGCTGGGCTCCGCCCGAGGAGTTCGAGGAATGGCGCGAATTCGGCCTGTCCATCGGCTATGGCGTCGTCGAATCGGGCCCGCTCGTGCGCTCGTCCTACCACGCCGACGAGCAATCCGCCCGCTACACCCCTCCGGCCGCTCGCGACGGCTCGGCCGTGGCCCGCGACGAAACCGCCTGAACGCGCCGCCATCGTCCGCGCGCCCCCTGCGGCACCGTCACGTCCACGACAGCCGATCGTCACACGCGCCGCCGGGCTCTGCGCTTGCTGGATTTGCGGCAAGCGGCAACCCTTCCGAAATGAGCCTGCACCGCTCCGCTCCTGCCGCGGCTCTCCTCGCGGCGATCCTGCTTGCCGCCCCGGCCGCCTTCCTCTCGGCCGGCGAATGGGTCTCCGGTCCGATGCTCGGCTACCGCGCCCATCGGGAGGTCGCCATCTGGTTCGAAACGCGCGACGCCCACGAGGTCATCCTGCGCTACCACGTGGCCGGTCACCCCGAAACCGCCCGCGAAATCATCCGCCGCGACCCACCGGCCACGCCCGCCGGCGGGCAGCCGATGACCTTCGTCCTCCCCGCCCTCGAAATGGGCACGGCCTACACGTATTCGATCGTCGTCGACGGCGAGGAACAGTCCTTCGCCTACCCGCTGGCGTTCACCACCACCGACCTTTGGGAATGGCGCCGCGACCCTCCCGATTTCACCTTCCTCTTCGGCTCCTGCGCCTACATCAACGAACCCCGCTACGACCGTCCTGGCGAACCCTACGGCAAAACCGTCGCCACCCTCCAGTCCATGGCCCGCTCCGGAGCCGACTTCATGATCTGGGTCGGCGACAACATCTACCTGCGCGAGGCCGATTTCAGCAGTCCCAGCGGCATCTGGCACCGCTACGCCCACGACCGCGCCCTTCCCGCGCTGCAACCGCTCCTCGCCGCCATGCACCACTACGCCATCTGGGACGACCACGACTACGGCTCCAACAACGCCAACCGCAGCTTCGAGTTCAAACACGTCACCCTGCAGGCCTTTCAAACCTATTGGCCCAACCCCTCCGCCGGCGAACCCGACAACCCCGGCATCTACACGAAGTTCGTCTGGGGCGACGCCTTCTTCATCCTTCTCGACAACCGCTACCACCGCGACGACTCCCGGCTCGACCAGCACACCCACCCCGAAAAAACCCAGTGGGGCGCACGCCAGTTCGACAGGCTCAAACAATCCCTGCTTCACGCCAGGACACTCCGCCTCTATCCCTTCAAATTCATCGTCACCGGCTCGCAGTTCCTCTCCAACGGGGAACCCAACGGCGAAGGCCATGAGCATTTCCGCCGCGAGCGCGAGGAACTGCTCGCCTTCATCCGCGAGCACGACATCTCCGGCGTCATCTTCCTCACCGGCGATGTGCACCACACCGGCCTGTATCGCCATCGTCTTGACGACTCCCGCTGGGTCTACGAACTCACCTCATCGCCCCTCTCCAGCGGCGCATGGACCGATGTCGCCAACTCCCCGAAAGCGCGCGATCCGCAACTTGTTCCCGGCACCCTCGTCGGCACCCAGAACTACTGCCGCATCCGCATCGCCGGTCCCCGGGATTCCCGCCGCGTCGAAATCACCTGCATCGACAAAGAGAGAACACAGCGCTGGCAACACACCATCCCCCTCTCCGCTCTCCGCTAGCCGCCCCGCGACTCCCCCCATGAAATCAAAAGCCGAAATCGTCGCCGACTGGCTGCCGCGCTACACCGGCCTTCCCCTCAAGGACTTCGGCCAGTGCATCCTGCTGACGAACTTCCATCAATACCTCCGGATCTTCGCCGAAAAAAACGACGTGCCGATCGTCGGGACCGATCGCCCCATGCCGTGCGCCTCCGCCCGCGACATCACGATGATCAACTTCTCCATGGGCTCGGCCAACGCCGCCACGGTCATGGACCTCGTCTCCGCCGTCAGCCCCAAAGCCGTCCTGTTTCTCGGCAAGACCGGCTCGCTCAAACAGGAAATCGCCCTCGGCGAACTCATCCTGCCCATCGCCGCGATCCGCGGCGAGGGCACCTCCAACGACTACTTCCCCCCCGAGGTGCCCGCCCTCCCGGCCTTCGCCCTGCAAAAGGCCGTCTCCCTCACCATCACCGAGCACGAGCGCGACTACTGGACCGGCGTCGTCTACACCACAAACCGCCGCGTCTGGGAACACGACGACCAGTTTCGCGACCACCTCCAGCGCATCCGCTGCACCGCCATCGACATGGAAACGGCGACCATCTTCATCGTCGGCTTCCACAACCACATCCCCACCGGCGCCCTCCTCATGGTCTCCGACCATCCCATGATCCCTGAAGGCATCAAAACCAGCGAAAGCGACGCGCGCATCAGCCAGCGCTTCATCGAAGACCAGATCGACATCGGCACCGAATCCCTCCGCCACATCATCGAACGCCGCCAGGCCGTCAAACACCTGCATTTCTGAGGACGCCGTTCACGCGAAAAGGCGCCCCGCCCCCCACACCCGCACCCATCCCATGAGTATCGAAGCCAGACTCCAGCAACTCGGCATCCAGCTCCCCGCCGCGCCGGCCGCCGCCGGCAACTACCTGCCCGCCATCCGCACCGGCGACCTCCTCTACCTCTCCGGCGTCCTCTGCGCCCTCGACGGCCGCATGACGCATACAGGTCCCGTCGGCCGCGACCAGACGGTCCAGACCGCCGCCGAAGGCGCCCGCGTCTGCGTGCTCAACCTGCTCGCAAACATCCGCGCCCACACCGGCAGCCTCGACACCGTCGCCCGCTTCATCTCGCTCACCGGCTTCGTCAACGCCGTCGACGGCTTCGCCGACAGCCCCGCCGTCATCAACGGCGCCTCCGACCTTCTCGTCGAGATCTTCGGCGACGCCGGCCGCCACACCCGCGCCGCCGTCGCCGTCAATGGCCTGCCGAAAAACTCCACGGTCGAACTGCAGGCCGTCGTCGAACTCAAGCCCCGGGCCTGACCCCCGCCGGCAGCCTCATTCCTCTGCCGCGAGCGGAAACCCTTCCGCCACCAGCTCCGCCCCGCTCACCGGCCGCTCGAGCAGGCCGAACTGCTCGAGAATCTTCGCCTGCGCCGAGAGGCGCTCCCGGTCCACGTGCCCGAGCCCGCCCTCTCCCGGCTCCCCCGTCGCCAGGCTTTCGCGAATAATCATCTCCCGCGAAAACCGCATCGACGCGTCATTGTGCTGCGGATTGCGGCGCGCGATCTCCGCAAACGCCGCAGAGGGATCGCCCTCCAGATAATCGCGCCAGCCCCGCAGCGACGCGCGGACAAACGCCTCGGCCACCGCCCGATTCGCCGCCACCCAATCGCGGTTCGCGATGATCGCGTGGTAGGGATTGTGTCCGGTCTCGGCGACGAGAAGCGTCCCGACCTCCGCGCCAGCCTGCCGGGCCTGAAACGGCTCGCTCGTCACCAGGCACTGCTGCACGAGCAGCGGATCCTGCATAAACTGCGCGATCGAAAAGGTCACCGGCGTCAGGTGCACCTGGATACCGTATTTCTTCTCGACCAGCCGCACCCACACCGAAGCCGCCCCCGCCATCACCGTGCGGCCCTCCAGATCGGCAAACCCGCGCACCGGGTGCTCGGCGTGATACATCAGCGCCTGCGGGTCCTTCTGAAACGCCGCCCCCACACACACCAGCGGCAGCCCGCGGCTGACCGCCACGGTGACATCGTCGCTGCGCCACAGTCCGAAAGTCACCTGCCCCAGCGCCACTTTCTGCAAAACCATCGACCGCGGCCCGCCGGAGAGCAGCTCCACATCGAGCCCGGCCTGCTCGTAATAGCCCCGCGCCAGGGCCTGGAAAAAGCCACCGTGCTCCGGCTGCGGATACCAATCGAGCTGCAGCCGCACCGGCGTGAGTCCTCCACGAGAAGAGTCCTTCTCCGCCCTCTCGGCTTCGGTGCCCCGGCTGCAGCCGCCCAGCCCCAGGCCGGCCGCCAGCACCAGCGCCGCAGCCACCGCCAGCCTCACTCGGTCTGATCGTAGGATTCGTGCCATTTGCGCAGCAAAACCCATCCCACCACCTGGACCGCGCCGACAAACAAAAAACCGCACAGGCATGCCGTGAAGCCCGTCGCCAACACTTCCGCGGTGCGCAGCTGCGAATTGTAGATGATCACCATAAACCCCAGGCCGCCCGTTCCACCCGCGGCGCTGCCGGCAAACAGCTCTCCGGAAATCGCCCCGATCATGGCCAGGCTCGCCGAGATCCGCAGACCGGTGATGTAGTAAGGAAGCGCATACGGCACCCGGAGCAGCCAGAACTCCTGCCAGAAACCCGCCCCGCTCATCCGAAACAGCTCCACCATATTGCGATCGGTCGAGATCAGCCCCTGGGTCGCGTTCGCCACGACCGGGAAGAAGCCGATGACAAAGGTGATCGCGCTCACACTGTGCAGCCCCGCCCCAAACCACAGCACAAACAACGGCGCCAGAATGATGACCGGAAACATCTGCACGATGAGCACATGCGGATAGAAGGCCGTGCGCAGCCAGCGCGAGGAGGCCAGAAACATCGCCAGCAAACCGCCCGCGACCGCAGCGCAGAGAAACCCGATCACCGCCCCCGAGACCGTGCTGCCGGCCGCCCGCACCAGTGTCGCCCGCTCGGCCCACGCGGCTTCGGCCACCTCCAGCGGCGAGGGCAGGTAATAGGACGGAAAACGAAAAACCGCGGTCGCCGCCCCCCATACCGCGACGAACAGCACCCCCGTGGCCAGCGGAAGCAGCCAGTGCCACGCACCCCGCCATCGCACGCTCACCGCACACCTCCTTCCCCGCCGGCCTCGACCGAGCGCAAAACGTGGGTCACCTCGGCCACCTGGCGCAAATAAGCATCCGTCTCGCGCGTATCCGCGGTCCGGGGATACGGCAGATCGACCCGCAAGTCCGCGTGGATCCGCCCCGGATTCGCCGCCATCACGAGGATGCGGCTCGAGAGAAACACCGCTTCCGCCACCGAGTGCGTCACAAAAAACGCCGTCCACCCCGCCCGCTCCCGCATCTCCAGCAGCTCTTCGTTGAGGTGATGCCGTGTCATCTCGTCGAGCGCCCCAAACGGCTCATCCATCAGCAGGAGGCGCGGCGCCTGCGCCAGCGCCCGGGCCACCGAGGCGCGCATTTTCATCCCGCCACTGAGCTGGCGCGGATATTTTCCGGCCGCTTCCTTCAACCGGACCGTCCCGAGCATCGCCTCGACCAACGCCTGGCGTTGGCGCCGGCCCACCCCTCGAATCCGCAGCGGGATCTCGATATTGCGCCGCACCGTGAGCCACGGCAGCAACGTCGGCTCCTGAAAAAGAAACACCGTCCCCCTCTCGCCGAGCCGCGGCGCCTTTCCCTCGATCAGGATCTCCCCCTCCGTCGGCCGACTCAGCGCCGCGACCAACCGGAGCAACGTGGACTTTCCGCAGCCGCTCGGTCCGATGAGCGAGACAAACTCGCCCGCGGCGACCTCCAGCGCAAGCCCCTGCAACACCCACGGGCCGGCATCGAACCGCTTGCCGACACCGCGCAACTGAACCAATGGCACCTGCCTGTCCATGAACGCCCCCCCAGCATCACCACGCCGCCGCGCCGTGCAAGAACCGTTCTGCGCACCGACGGCCCCGCCTCACCAGCGCGAGCGCTGCCGGCAACCACCACTGCCGGGAGGCCGATTCGCGGGTCGGGACGCGCCGCGCCGCGCCGGCACACCCCATTCACCCCTGCTGAACCACCCCGATCCGGAAACGCCGAACCAATGACAACATCCGCGAAACGTTTGCTCTTGAATGAACGCCCCCCGCGCGGGCACATTTCCGGGTCGGCTGCCGTCAGGTTGCCGCCGGGAAGCAAACCTCCGAAATCCTCTCGTAATTTCGGGTTGCGACCCCCGGTGAAATCTGTCGATGCTCCCCGCTCCCCCCGCATTTTCATCCACGATAGCCCGTCAAATGTTGTTCTGTTACACCCAGTCCAAGGCGCCTGCGAATTGCGAGGGGTTTGCCACCACGGCTCCGGTGTGTCCCACCATTTTCACAAAATAGAACTGCAGTTACCACATGAGATCAAAACACGTTCTAACCGCCGCACTCGCCGCCACCGGCATTGCGTTTTCGACAGCTTCCGCTGCTGACGAACCAAACCTTAAGGAGACGCGCACCGCGCTCCAGCAGTGGGTCGAACTTCGCCAGCTCATTTCCGAAGAGGAAAACAACTGGCGCGCCGAGAAGGAGACTCTCGAGGAGTCCATCCGTCTCATCAAAAGTGAGATGGAGCGTCTCGACAACGAGATGAAGGAAATCGATGAGCGCTCGACCGCGGCTGAAAAGGAACGCGCCGAGCTCAACGAGCGCAACGCCGAGCTCAAGAAAGCCGCCCGCGCCGTGACCGACGCGATCGAAAGCCTCGAGCAGGCGATCATCTCGATGCACGATCGTCTTCCCGAGAAGCTGCAAAACGATATCGAGGTGCTCTACCAGCGCATTCCCAAGGGCGGCATCGCCACCCGCGCCAGCACCGGCGAGCGCCTCCAGAACATCGTCGGCATTCTCTCTCAGGTCGAGAAGTTCAACCGCACCATTACGCTCACCAGCGAAATCCAGGAGCTCCCCGACGGCACCAGCGCACAGGTCGACACAATCTATCTCGGCCTCGCGGTCGGCTACTTCGTCGACGGCACCAACAAGTTCGCCGGCATCCTCACGCCCGGGCCGAACGGTTGGACCTCCACGGTCTCCAACGATCTCGCGCCGCAAATCCGCAAAGCCATCCAGGTCTACAAGAACGAGGCGCTGGCCGAATTCGTGCCCCTGCCCGTCTCCATCAACTGATCGCCGTCTCCAAAAAATTCAGCTGACATGAAGATTCGTCACCTCACCACACTGGCAGCCATTGCGATCACCTCGGTCGCCGGCGCGCAGGATTTCGCGACGGCCTCAGCCTCCGCCTTTGCCGACGTCAAGAAGGCCGAGCGTGAACTCGCCGATCTCCGCCGCAAGATCGCGGACGAGAAGGTGCCGCTCTCCCAGGAGCTCACCCGCCTCGAAAACCAGATCATCCAGAAGCGCCGCGATGTGCAGGCCGCCCGCCTCCGCCGCGACAACGAGCAGTTCGACCTCAACGCGCTCGAGAAGGAAGTCCAGGCCCGCGTCGATGAAAACGACTACATGCGCAACCTGATGGCCGACTACATCCGCAACTTCGAAACGCGGATTCACCCGGCCGAAGTCCAGCTCTACAGCGAAGACATCCACGCGACGCTCAACGCCGTCGACAACCCAAACCTCTCGGCAGCCGAGAAATATGAAAAGCAGGTCGCCGTCCTGCGCACCGCCATCGCCCGCATCGAAAAGATCATCGGCGGCGATCGCTTCGACGGCCAGGGCCTCGGTGAAGGCAATGTCGTCAAGGACGGCAAGATCGCCCTCGTCGGTCCGATCGCCGTCTTCGCCGGCAATGACGGTGAGACCGTCGGTCTGGCCGAGTCGATGGTCAACTCACTGCTGCCGATCGTCATCGATATCGGGCCGGAACTCGCGCCCGGCATCATCGACGTCGCCACCACCGGTGAGGGGCAGCTGCCCGTCGACACCTCCCTTGGCAACGCCATTCGCCTCAAGCTGACCGAAACGACGGTCATGGACGAGTTCCGCCAGGGTGGTCCGGTCATGTATCCGATCTTCCTGCTGGCCTTCCTCACCGCGGTCATCGCCTTCTTCAAGCTCTTCGACATCCTCAGCGTCCAGAGCCCGAAGGCCGGCACGCTCCAGACCGTCCTCAATCACCTCAACCAGGGAGAAGACGCCAAGGCTCTCGACGTCGCCACCGCCGTGAAGGGCCCGTTCGGCGACCTCCTCGTGGCCGGCGTCAAGCACGCCCGCGAAGAGAAGGAGCTGCTCGAGGAAGTCCTCTACGAACGCCTCCTTGCAGCTCAGCCCAAGCTCGAGCGCTTCCTTGCGTTCATCGCCCTCGCCGCCGGCGCCGCGCCTCTACTCGGTCTGCTCGGCACCGTCACGGGCATGATCCAGACCTTCAAGCTCATCACCGTGTTCGGCACCGGCGATGCCAGCAAACTCGCGTCCGGTATCTCCGAAGCCCTGCTCACCACGAAATACGGTCTGATCATCGCCATCCCGTCTCTGCTCTCCCACGCGCTCCTTTCCCGCCTTGCCAAGGGCAAGCTCAGCGACCTCGAGCAGATGTCGGTCGCCTTCGTCAACGGCGTCTCCACCGAGGAGGAACAGGGCTGATCCCGTTATCGGGCTGACGTCACCCCTGCCGCCATGTTGCCCCTTGGAAGATGCTTTCGGCAATCGGTCCCCGGCCGGCCTCACCGGTCGGCCGGGGCACGCCGGCCCTAAGCCGTTCCGAGGCTCGCACCGCGCCAACGAAGAAGCATGAAAACTCGCAGACAGCTCAGTGGAGAGGCCACCGATGCGACGGAGATCAACATCTCCCCTCTCATCGACATGGTCTTCATCCTCCTCATCTTCTTCATCGTCACCACGGTGTTCGTTGAAGAAAAGGGCCTGAAGGTCGAAAAGCCCGATCCGTCCTCAGCCGCCGAAAAGAAGGAGGAGAACAAGACGGTCGTGTTCACGGTCACTGAAGCCGGCCAGGTGCTCTATGAGGGCAATGACATCGGCGTCGGCGGCGTGGCCGCCACCGTGAAGCAGCGCATCGAGCGCGACAAGGAGATGCCGGTCATCATCCGCGTCAACAAGGGCTCGATCGCCGACCTCATCGTTCGTGTCATCGACGAAGCGCGACGGGCCGAGGCCGTCAACATCAGCCTCACCCCCGGTGACTGATCCCACAGCCGCAAACACCACCCATGAGTAAAGAGCGCAAACCACCATCCGGCGAGGAGGAGATGTCCGACATCAACATCTCGCCGCTCATCGACATGGTGTTCATTCTCCTGATCTTCTTCATCGTCACCACGGTGTTCGTTGAGGAAACAGGTGTGGAGGTCGAAAAGCCCCGCGCGGCGATGATCAAGGATCTCGAGAAAAACAGCATCCTCATCGCCGTCACCGCCAACGGTCAGGTCGTGTTCGGCGGCCAGGATGTCGGCATCGGCGGCGTTCGCCCCATCGTCAAGCGAATGACCACCGGCAACAGCGACCTGCCCGTCATCATCCAGGTCGACAAGGCCGCTGAGGGCAGCCTCCTCGTTCGCGTCATCGATGAAGCCAAGCTCGGCGGCGCCAAGAAAGTCAGCATCTCCGCCGAACGAGCCATCTGACGCCGCCATCGTCTCCAAACGCAAAACCTTACACTTTTCCGTTTCTCATGAAATACACCCGCCTCTCATCAGCTCTCCGCGTGACAGCGGCTCTGGCCGTCTCGGTATCGGCGGCAGAGCTTCTCAAATATCCTTCCGTTGAATACTGGCAGGATCCCGAGCACCAGAAGGAGTTCCTCGCCTCCTACGGTGTGAATCCCGCCACCGAGCCGAAGCTCTCGACCGAGGAACAGGTCCTCTTCAAGGAAATCATCCAGCTGCTCCAGCAGGAAGGTGGCCGTGCCCTCGCCACGCAACAGCTCGAGAAGGCCCTCAAGCCCGACAGCAGCGCCGCGCTCGATTTCACCCTCGGCAACCTCAAGGCCGAAGCCGGCGACATTGACGCCGCCATTCAGCACTACAAGGCCGCCATCAAGAAGGAGCCCAACTTCCTTCGCGCCCACAAAAACCTTGGACTCTTCCTCTGCCAGAAGGGTAAATTCGCCGACGCCATCCCCTCGCTGACGAAGGCTGTCAACCTCGGTGCCGTCGACTCGGTCACCTATGGCCTTCTCGGTCTTTGCTACCTCAACACCGGACGCGTCCTCTCCGCCGAGGGCGCCTACCGTCAGGCGGTTGTCTTCGATCCCGAGACCGGGGACTGGAAACTCGGTCTCGCCCGTGCCCTCATCGAGCAGAAGAAATTCAACGAGGCGATCGCCCTTCTCGACGAGATCCTCAAGGAAAAACCCAAGGACGCGAATCTCTGGATGGCTCAGGCCAACGCCTTCCTCGGCCTCAATCAGCCGGAACTCGCGGCGGCCAACTTTGAGATCCTCCGCCGCATGAACGAGGCCACCGCCGAAAGCCTCTTGCTCCTCGGCGACATCTACATGAACGAGGGGTTGCGCGATCTCGCCCTCGAGGTCTACCTCGATGCGCTCAAGAAAGATCCCAACCAGCCCGTCGAGCGCCTGGTCCGTGCCGCCGAGATTCTCGTGGCCTCCAATGCCCTCGATCAGGCTGAAAAACTGCTGCAGCAAATCGACGCCAACTACTCGGGCAAGCTCGAGGCCAAGGAGGAACTCGTGGTGATGAAACTGCGCAGCCGCATCGCCATTGCCCGCAATGACTTCGACACCGCCGCGAAGATTCTCGAAGAGGTTGTCGATCGCGATCCGCTCGACGGCGACGCCCTCATGCTCCTCGCCAATCACTACGCGCGCAAGGGCGAGACGGAACGTGCCGCCATCTTCTACGAGCGTGCCACGAAGATCCGCGATCTCGAGGCCGACGCACTCGTAGCCTGGGCCCAGATGCTCGTCCAGCAGGGCAACTACAAGGATGCCCTTCCCAAGCTGGAGCGCGCCCAGGTCATCAAGCCGCGGGAAAATGTCGGCCGCTACCTGCAGCAGGTCCGCAACGCCGCGCAGATGGCCACCGACTTCTGATCGCCGATCCGGCGTTTCCTTTCATGAGAAGCCGGCTCCCCAACAGGGAGCCGGCTTTTTTTCGGCCCCGTCCGCCCTGAAACCGGCCTTCAGAAGCCCCGCGCGTCACCGGCGAGAGGCCTCGAGTCTTTGTCGGCGCCCCCCTGCCCTCACCGCCACACCCGGCCGCGGCCTCGACGTCACGTTCTCCGCAGGAATCGCCGGATCGTCTCGCCACCGACCTGTCCTGCCACCCCGGCGTCTGCGCACACCTCCCGGAGCAAGGCCACGCTCTCGGTCAAGCCCGGCTCCACCTGCGTGCGCGGGAACACCATCAACGGATAATCCGTTCCAAACGCGACGCGCTCCGCGCCGGCCGCCTTGATCGCCGCCTGCCACCCGCTGCGCCGATAGAGAAGCGGCACGGCCGCCGTGTCGTAGATCGCATCCTTCAGAGCGCGATGGACCCGGTAGCCCGGCTCGAGAAAGGCCAGGCCTCCCCCGAGATGGGCGAGGATCAACCGCAGCTCCGGCAGGGTCTCTGCCAGCGCCAGCACATCCTCCAGAGGCGTCTCCACCCGCCCCGGCACGGCGCGGCTCGCCGGATCGGTCACATGCAGATTCACCGGCCAGTCCATCTCGACCGCCTGCTCGAAAATCGGCAGCCACTGTTCATCCGTCGGACGCCCGCCGAAGGCCCAGGGACACATCTCTCCCAAACCGATCAACCCCGCATCCCGCGCCCGGCGCATCTCCGCCACGGCGCGGTCACCATCCGATGCCTGCACGGTGGCGAATGCCGAAATCCGGTCCGGGTGCGCGCGCACGCACTGCGCATAAAACCGGTTCTGCAGTTCGCACGTCTCCGGCCGCTCCCAATACCAGCCGAGCAAAATCACGTGGGCCACGCCCGCGGCGTCCATGTCCCGCAGCAACCGGTCCACGGAAACAAACCCCTGCCGCACCCGCCGATCAGGCCGCTCTTCGACCATCTCCCGCCACAGACGCTCACCCTGGCGATCCGCCCAGCCCACAGGATCCGCGTTCACCTCCGGCGGATACAGGTGCACGTGCGCGTCGATCACACCCTCATCGGGAATCGCCATGCCCCGAAATCTCCGCGCGACACGACGCGGGGACAAGCCGATTGCAAAGCCTCCGCTCCGTGCAATGCTCCCTTCCGGGCCTCGTGCCGCCCCCTTTTCTCTTCCCATGCCAATCTCGACGCCAGCCAACACGGACCAACCCTTCGATCCGAAGCCCCGGCAAGCCGAACTCGCCGACCATCGCACCCTCGTCGACATGCTGCAGCATGCTCCGGGTTCGGTCAGCGAACTCACTCCACTGCTCGAACGTCCCATCTACGCGACGACCCTCTACCTCGCCCGCTGCACGCTCGACACCCGTTTCGGCCGGTTCCGCGCCTTCATCTTTCAGGATCTCGTCCACAAAGCCTACACCATCGCCCTGACCTACGGCGACGTCGTCCATGCCTCCGAACTCTACACGCGCCTGCATTCGAGCTGCGTTACGAGTGAAACCCTCCGGGCCTGCGACTGCGACTGCGTCCAGCAACTCGAGGGCGCCTTGCGCCGCATCGCGGAAAAAGGCAGCGGCATCCTCTTCTACCTCATGCAGGAGGGACGCGGCGTCGGCTACGTCGCGAAGGCGCGCAACCGCATGCTCGTGCAGGCATCCCACGACCGGCTCTCCACGTTCGAGGCCTACCACAGCATGGGGCTGCGCAAAGACCACCGCAGCTACGACACGATCTCCCACATCTGCCATCTCCTGGGTATCTCCGCCCCCTTCGTTCTGCTCACGAACAATCCCGACAAAGTCGCCGCGCTCGAAGCACAGGGGCTGAAGATCAGCCGCACCGAATCGCTCGAATTCGAACCATCGCCCTTCAACCTCGCCTATCTCGCCTCCAAGGCCGCTTCGGGGCACGCGCTGCGCCAGCCTCGCCTCTCCACTCTCAAGAGCGCCCTCCCGCCCGAACCCGTCGTCCCCTTCAAACCGCACGCCCTGCCCGAGGCCCAGCGCTTCATCTACTCGGCGAGCTACTTCCTCCCCATGCGTCCCGTCGACAACGAAGTGCTCCTCTCGCGCGAGGCTTTCGAGGCGCGCTTCGGTGGCGAGGCCGCCCGTCGCTACATGGAGGGATCCGCCTCTCTCGTGCTCGGCTTCGAGCGCATTCGCAATGACCGGTTCATCGTCCGCATCGACTCCGCACGCCTGCAGAGCTTCCGCCGTGAGCACCCCGATGACCCAGTCGTCGATCTGCTCACCACGCCCTACTGGTTTCGCGTCCATGTCTACTTCGACATCGTCACCAGCCAGGAATTCGTCGTGTTGACCTACGGCACGCCGCAGCCCGACGACGCGCCCGTCGTCCGCCTCCAGAGCGAATCGCTCTTCAATCGCTTCCCGCTCACCGCGACCGACAATCGCGACAAATTCGAGAAATCCGTCCGCCACATCATCCACTACGGTGTCGGCGCCATCCTGCTGCTCTACTTCGACGGGCGCGGCGCCGGATTCGGCGCCTATGCCACCGACCGGATGATGACCGAAAACGGTCTGAGCCGGTCCAGCGACGAATCCTATCGAAAGCTCGCCGTCCCGTATGACAGCCGCGACTACGACGCCTCCATGATCCTTCTGCGCCACCACCTCCCCGGCGCAAAGATCCAGATGGTCATGAACTCGCCGACGAGCCTCGTCAGAAAAAAGGAATACGCCGAAGCGCTCAACAAACACCGCATCGACATCGAACGCTGGATCTTTCTCGACGAGCACGCCCTCGGCGACTGACCTCCACCCGCCATGCCTTCCCGAGACTCATCCGACCCGCTGGGACACGCGCTGCTTCGCTCGCGACTGGCCGCCATTCCTGAAATCCTCGCTGAGCTCCTGCGCACCCCACTGCCCACCCCCGCCGAGCGAACGCTCGACGCCCAGCGCTTCGTCGTCACCGGCACCGGCAGCTCCGAGGCTCACGCCCGCTATCTGGTGCACCTGCTCAATCGCGCCGCCGATCGCGCCGCCGAATACATCCCGCTCTCCGGGTTTGGTTCGCTGCCTCACCGTTTCGGGCGCGGGCGCGTCCTCGTCGTCGTCTCCCAGGGGCTCTCGCCCAACGCGCAGGTCGCGATCGATCGCTCCGGCGACTTCGACCACACGATTCTCTTCACCTCCACGACCGCCGAAGGCGCCGCCGCGGCCGGCAAGCACGCCCGGGCCCAGCTCGTCCGCCGTCTCGAAAAGGCCGGCGTCGAGTTCATCCGCAGCCCCCTCGAAGAGGAGTATTCCACGCTGCTGAGGGTTGTCGGCCCGATGGCCGTCTATGCCACGATGCATCGCTTCGTGCGCACACTCGCCCCCGAGAGCCTGCCGCCGCTGACTCCGGCCACGCTCGCGCCGCTCCTCACCGCCCGGCCGGATGAAGCGCTGCACGATGTATTCGCCGAGCGCGCGGATGCTTTTCGCCGCGGCTTCTATCTCCTCGCAGCTTCGCCACTTTGTGAATACGCGCAGAACCTCGCCTACAAGTTTCTCGAAGGCGTCTTCTGGTCTGCGCCGGTCATCTGGGACTACCTGCAGTTTGCCCATGGGCCGTTCCAGGAAGTCACGCTCCAACCGCGCCCGGTAGTCATGCTCGTGACCCCCGGCGAACTCGACAGCGAACTGGCCGAACGGACGCGCGCCGTGCTGGATGCCGCCGAAGTTCCGCACATCGCCATCGCCTCCCGCAGCCGCAGTCCGTTGGCGATTTTTGAATACGAAGCGATTTTCAACGAAATCGTCATGCGGCTGATCGAACGTTTCGACATCGATCAGCGCAATTGGCCGAGCAAGGGCCGCGACGATCCGCTCTACGGCTTCGCCCGGATCGATTGACGATTTTCCGCGACCGCGAGGCGCGGATCCCCGTGCTCTCCCGCGCCCGGTTCGTGCGTTCTCGCCGTCCTATCTCGCGGCGCTCGCGCCCGTGCCCTGGCCCGGCTGACCGTCGTCGGCCGCCAGATCGATGAGCTGGTGCAGCGAGTTGAATCGATCCGCCAGCCCCAGGTCTCCGCTCACTCCACCGATGATCTGGTCGAAGAGCTGGCGTTTTTCCGCCTTGAGCAACTGAATACGCTCTTCGATCGTCCCGGCCGTCACCAGGCGATAGACAAACACCGTCCGCGTCTGGCCGATCCGGTGCACCCGGTCGACCGCCTGGTCCTCGACCGACGGATTCCACCAGGGATCGAGCAGGAAAACATAGTCGGCGGCATTCAGCGTGATACCGGTCCCCGCCGCTTTCAGGCTGACGAGCATGACAGCCTCCCCCTCGGCCTGCTGGAAGGCCTGCACCGGCTTCTGCCGGTCGACGGTCGATCCGGTCAGCTCGAAGCGCGGCACCTCCGGAAAACGCTCCGCCAGCATCGCGTCGACGCGCCTGAGGAAGCGCACGAACTGACTGAAGATCACCACCCGGTGCCCGCCGCTGAGCGCTTCCCCGAGCCGCTCGGCGAGGGTCATGAGTTTTCCACTCTCGGAAAGGTCCGCGCTCAACCAGGGAAGCAGGTCCGGATCGCAGCAGACCTGCCGCAGCCGCGTGAGCAGGCTGAGGAATCCGAAGGCCTTCTCGCGCAAGGCCTTGTTGATATCGTCGCCGAGGCGTTCCATCCCCTCACGGCAGATGCGCGCATACTCC
>RFJS01000197.1 GCA_003694825.1 Verrucomicrobiota bacterium
CGCGAGACCATCCTCCTCTTCGAGCGCCTCGGCATCGATGCGCACGACGTTGACCGCGCAATCATTGGCAATGCCGCCGTGGGTGATCGATTCGTAGACAGATTTGTAGGCGTCCTGCAGCTCGATGTATTTGCCGACCACGCCGACGGTGACCCGGCGGGCCGGTGATTTCAGGCGCCGGACGATATCGGTCCACTCATTGTGAGCGGGCGCCGGCGCGTTGAGACCGAGGTGCTGCACGACCAGCTCGTCCATGCGCTCGCGCTGCAACATCAGCGGCAGCTCGTAAATCGAGGACTCCACGTCCATCTCCTCGATGACCGCCTTTACCGGCACATTGCAGAAAAGGCTGAGCTTCTCCCGCATCTCGGCGGACATGGGATGTTCACAGCGGCACACGAGAATGTCGGGCTGGATGCCGATCTCGCGCAATTTGGCGACGCTCTGCTGGGTGGGCTTGGTCTTCAGCTCACCTGCGGCCTTCAGGTAGGGCATGAGCGTGACGTGGATGAACATCACGTTGTCGTGACCGACCTCCAGCGCGAACTGGCGCATCGCCTCCAGGAAGGGCAGCCCCTCGATATCGCCGGTCGTGCCGCCGATTTCGGTGATGAGGATGTCCACGCCTTCGCCCGCCTCGAAGATCCGCTTTTTGATCTCGTTGGTCACGTGCGGGATCACCTGCACGGTCTTGCCCAGGTAGAGCCCGCGGCGCTCATTCTGGATGACGCTCTCGTAGACCTGCCCCGAGGTCAGGTTGTTGAGACGGGAAAGCTTTCCCGAGGTGAACCGCTCGTAATGCCCGAGATCGAGATCGGTCTCGGCCCCGTCCTCCAACACGTAGACCTCGCCATGCTGGAAGGGGCTCATCGTGCCCGGGTCCACATTGAGGTAGGGGTCGAATTTCTGGATCCTGACGACGAGCCCGCGCTGCTCGAGGAGCGCACCGAGCGCAGCCGCCGTGAGGCCCTTGCCAAGAGAGGATACAACGCCGCCGGTGACGAAAATGTATTTCACCGGCGACTGTTACACCGCCCGAAAAAGCACTGACAAGGAAAAGGTGGCCGGGACCGGCGATCTATCGCGGTTCCGCGTCGGGCCGGGTTGCCTCGCGCTCTTCCGCTCGATCCGCCGGAAACGCCCTCGAGTCACTGTCCGGCCGACGGTGCTCATCGTCCTGCCGTTCCGTCGCGCCCGTCTCCGCGGGCGTCTCTCCCGGCACGAACCGCTCCGATGAAAACACATCCTCGTAGGGACCATACAGCGGATCGTCGGCGCGGTCTCGCGCCCGCTGCCAGTGCTGCCAGCCGAACCAGACACCAGCGAGCAGCCCGCCGAGCGCGAGGAGCCAGCCCAGCACCCGCATCACCTTGCTCAGAAGAATGCAGAAAAAACCGAGCAGGAGCACGCCGACGCCGAGCACCAGCCACGGCGGATAGCCGCTGGCCACTTCCTGAATGCGCTCGAGCAGTGCCGACACAGCCCGAGCCAAACCACCCCGGGCTTTCCGCTTCAAACCCAAACACCACCGTCCCCTGCGATCCCGGGCCCCATCCGGCCGGGTTTTCGTATTGCCGCGGCCCGCTCCTGGCGCCGCATTGGACTTCCAGTCATGTCGATCGAAAACAATAGCGCCCCCGCAGCCTCTCCCGTCCTTGTCGTCGGCTCCGTCGCCTTCGACTCCATCCGCACCGCCAAAGCCGAAAGCGGCAAAATCCTCGGCGGATCCGCCACCTACGGTGCCATTGCCAGCAGCTACTTTGCCCCCACGCGCATCGTCGGTGTTGTCGGCACCGACTTCGGCGAGGCTGAAATCGGCCGTCTCCGCGACCGCGGCATCGACCTCGAAGGCCTGCAGATCGACCAAAGCGGCGAAACGTTCTTCTGGGCCGGCGTCTACAGCGACGACTTCTCGTCCCGCGAGACGCTCGAGACACGCCTCAACGTGTTCGCCGATTTCAAGCCCACCCTTCCCGAGAGCTACCGCCGCACCCCCTATGTTCTGCTCGGCAACATCCAGCCCTCCCTGCAGGCCATGGTCCTCGACCAGCTCGAACCCGGAAGCTTCACCGTGGCCGACACGATGAATCTCTGGATCGAGATCGCGCGGGACGCGCTCATGGACCTGCTCCCGCGCATCGATCTGTTCATTCTCAACGACGAAGAGGCCGAACAGCTCACGGGCGAGTCCAACGTCTTCAACGCCGGGCCCAAACTCCTCGAAGCCGGCCCGGAAATCGTCCTGATCAAAAAGGGCGCTCACGGCGCCGTGCTCTTTCATCCCGAGGGGCTCTTTGCCCTGCCCGTCTACCCCGTGCGCGAGATCGCCGATCCCACCGGGGCCGGCGATTCCTTTGCCGGGGCGCTCGTCGGCTATCTCGCCGCCGCCGGCCGCCACGACTTCGCCACCCTGCGCAAGGCCTGCGCCTACGCCACCGTCACTGCCAGCCTCACCGTCGAAGCCCTCGGCGTCGACGGCCTCGAGAAGGCCGGGCGCGCCGAAATCGACCGTCGGCTGGACGAGCTGCTCGCCATGACGCAGATCCGCTGATCCCGAAAGGGAGCAGCAGGCTGGCTTAGCCGGCCCCGGGTGTCCGGCCGAATCGGCTGCAACAGCCTTCGCCGCCGTGGGGGGCAGGCCAGCCGTCAGATCACGTCCCCAGTCCGAGGCCGAAGCTCAGCGCCACCCCGATGCCGATCATCAGGAAGTAGCTCGCCACTTTCGTCGCCACCGCGATCCGCAGGGCCGTGATCCCGGTTCGCACGAGCTTGAAACGAAACAGCGCCACCGCCAGCACGACGAAGCCGATCACCTCGTCCGCCCGGAAAAGCTGCAGCCATTGCCAATGGCCGCCGAGCGACCCCAGGCCGCTCACGCCCGCGCTCACGGCTATGCTCAACAACGCCACCTTGAACAGATCGCGAACGAGAAAGGGGAGCCCCACCCAGCGAAAGGCCATGGCCAGGAGCACCACGGTCACCACGA
>RFJS01000198.1 GCA_003694825.1 Verrucomicrobiota bacterium
GACTGCGTCACAACTCGGCACCATGAAATCCGCCTACGAACTCGCCATGGAACGCCTGCGGGCAAGTGACCCGGACGAAACCGTCGAACTGACCGCCGAACAGAAGGCGCGGCTCGCCGAGATCGACAAGGTCTACCAGGGAAAGATCGCCGAGCGGGAAATTTTCCTGAAACAACGCCTCGCCGAAGCGGAGGCAGCGGGCGATCTCGAGGAAGCGGAGAAGATTCGCCAGCAGATGACCAACGAGAAAGCGCGCCTGGAAGAAGAGCGGGAGGAAGCGAAGGAAAAGGTCCGCCGGGAGGCGTCGCAGAGCTGACCGGGCCCGGGAAAATTCGTCGAGAAGCGGGCTCGCGGCCTGGGTTCACGCGCAATCGCCCGGCCTGAGGCGCTCAGCCCGGCCCGGCCTCCGCTCCCTCGACCGCATCCCCGTTAGCCGTCGCCTGCCGCAGCAAGCTCTTCACGAGCAACTCCGCCGCCGCCTCTCCACACAGGCGCAGATCGGGGCAGAGATCGGCTTCGAGAAAACGCCAGTTTCCGTCCGCAGCCCGACTGGCCGACACCCCGAGCACCGTCGCCGACGCACTCCGGGCCAGCCGCAGGCAACGCCACTCCAGCGCCTCCGGAACCGCCGCCCCCGGCGTCGCCATCGAGCACACCCCGTCGCCGACCACCGCGACCCGCGTGCGCGGTTCATCCGCACCGGCTCCGGCCCGCCCTCCGTCGTCCGCGCCGAGAAATCCCACCGCGATGGCCTGTTCCATCCACCAGGCGGCCGGCAACAGCGTCGTGCCCGGCCCGAAACCCATCGGCCGATTGATCACCGGCCCCGTCCACGACTCCAGCCAGCGCAGCAGCGGCTGCATGCGCGACTCCGGCGTCTCGGCCGCGCTTCCGATCATTGCCTGCGGACGCCCGCCACACGGATGGGACGCAGGCACGAGGCGGTTGACCACCCCGAGCAGACGGCGGCTGTGCACGGTTCGTCCCTCCAGCGTCGTCATCGAAAACCACGGACCATCGGCATCGATGCCTCGCTCCGCGCGCGCCGTTTGCGCGAGATCGTGTGTCGTCAGATGCATGACCGGCTGACGGGTCCGCTTGCGCATCTCCTCCGTCAGCCACACGGCACATCCATCATCCGCTTCAGAGAGGATCAGCCAGAAGGAGGCATTCTCTTCCTGCTGCGGTCGAATGGCCCGCAGCCGGGCTGAGATACGGGGGTCAACAGATTGGGCCATGGGAACACTTGCACGAGAAAGAAGGGTCCCCCGGTTTGGGACGGGCAACCCGAGTTGGAGCATCGCAGAGAAAATTCGCTGCAGAAAAACGCGCGCGCGCGCCCAGCCCTTACACGCCGCTAAATTTTTTCGAGAACTTTCCCTTCACCGATCCGCCGCCTGTTAGACCGGACCGAAGCTCTCCGTTTTCGCACTATTCCGACCCGGAACGCCTGATTGCTCCGGACCTTCCGCCGTCACGCATCCATGCCTGTCGCGAGCGGCCCGGGTCGACCCCGCCCGACGTCCCGCCAGAAAAGTCCGATTGCACCCAGCCTCCAACCGCTCATCATGCCCTCCGTCTCTCAGCTCCATGGAACCCAAATCAGACGACCCGCTGCCGACGCGCCTGAGCCTGCTCGCCCGGGTGAAGGACGTCGAGGACTCGGAAAGCTGGGCCGAATTCTTCCGCACCTACGAAAGAATGGTGCGGGGTCTGGCCCGGCAGCGCGGGCTCACGGAAGACGAGGCAGACGACGTCGCCCAGGAAGTCTTTCGCCGGGTGGCGAAGACCATTCACGACTTCGAGCGAGGCCCGTATGCGGGCTCGTTCCGCAAGTGGCTCGGGCGCCTCACCCGTTGGCGGGCCGACGACAAACTCCGGGAGCGGCGGCGGGCTCCGATCCCCGTTTCGAGCACCACCGGCCCCGACGATCCGGACCCGGTCGAATCGCTCTCCACCGACGACGACCCCGCGCGAGCCTTCGAAGCCGAAGCACGCAAATACATCCTCGAAACCCTCATCAAGCGCCTCGAAGCCCAGGTGCCCTCCCGCGACCTGCAGATCTTTCAGCTCATCACCATCGAGGGCATGGCGCCCGACGCCGTCGCCGAAATGTTCGGACTGAAGCGCTCCCACGTCTACGTCCTCAAACACCGAATACTCGAAAAGCTGAAAGTGGAGGCGCGCAAGCTGCCCCTCGGGCCGGACGCCCCCTGCCCCCCCCGGCTCTTCACCCGCTCGTCAACGCAACGGAGGTCGCTGCATCGACATGAGCCAGGCACCCCGGATTCCCGACCTCACCCTGCTCAGGCCCATCGGCCGCGGCAGCTACGGTGAAGTCTGGCTCGCCCGCACCGTCACCGGCGTCTATCGGGCCGTAAAGATCGTCTATCGCTCCCGCTTCGAGGACGAGCGCCCCTTCCTGCGCGAACTCGACGGCATCACGCGGTTTCAACGCAGTGCCGGCCGACAACAGCGGCAGCTCGCGCTCATGCACGTCGGCACTGACGAGGCCGACGCGTTCTTCTACTACGTCATGGAGCTGGCCGATGACATCGAAACCGGCACCGACATCGACCCCGAGCGCTACACGCCCCACACCCTCAAGGCCGAGCTTCAGCGCCAGCGCCCGTTCCCGGCCGAAAAAGCCGTCCGGCTCGCCATCGAACTGACGCGCGCCCTCCAGGGCCTGCACACCTGCGGTCTCATTCACCGCGACGTCAAACCCTCCAACATCATCATCGTCGCCGGCCTCGCCAAAATCGCCGACATCGGCCTGGTCTCCTCGGCGGAC
>RFJS01000199.1 GCA_003694825.1 Verrucomicrobiota bacterium
CGCTTGACCGTTTCCCGAAGGATCTCGGTGCGAAGGATGCCGGGCGCGGCCGTGGCGGGGAAGCCGGGCGCGCAGACCAGCTCGATCTCCACCCCGCGGCGCGCGAGCGCGCAGGCCTGTTCGCGGGCGTAGTCCGCGAGGCCTCCGTGCTCGTTGGATGCGAAGTAGAGGAGTTTCATGGCGGTGTCAGCGTTCGGCGTCGTGGGCGGCAAGCACGGCGCTCATGCGCTCGGCGAAGGAGCTGACCGAGGAGATGTTTTTGTTGATGTGGTCGACCTTCTCTGTGTCCAGGGGAGTGGCGAGGGCCCGATCGATGGCCGCGAGGGCGGAGTGGGCGTCGTAGCTCTCGTAGACGGCGCAGCCGTCGACATCTTCGAGGACTTCGGCGAGGCCGGTGTTGCGATAGACGACGCACTTGCGGTGAAGCGAAAGGGCTTCGAGGCAGGCGAGCGGAAACGGGTCATCGACGGAGCTGAGGAAAAACAGCGCGCACTTCTCGAGAAACGGGAAGACATCGGCCCGGGGGCCAAGCCATTGGACATTGGCAGAGAGGCGAACGTCGTGGGTGGAATGGGTGGGGCCCACCCAGCAGAAATTCCAGTCCCGCCCCTGTTCGCGGGCGAGGTCCGCGAGGTCGGAGAAGAGGGTGGCACCTTTGCGTTTTTCGACGGTGCCGACCATGAGAATCATCGGCCTGGAGGTGTCGAACGTGTCCGGGCGCGGCGGGATGATGTTTTCGTAGACGACGTGGGTGCGTGTCGCGCCGAAGGTCTCGCGGATGAATTTTTCGTGCTGGCGGGATACGCAACAGATGCGACGGTTGCGGATCAGCCGCGCCACCCAACGGTAGCGTATCGGGTTGGTGGATTTGAATTCATTGAAGACGTACGCCGTTTCATGCAGGTAGAGCATGACATCGCGCCGCAGCAGGCAGAAGAGCAGCGCCTCGAGGTGGTAGAAGCTGTCCAGCCCGTTGAAGAGGATCCGGCGTCCCACGAGGAAGGCCATGAACATTTGCCGGGCGGAGTGCCGCCCGCGCCGCGGGATGCGGATGACATTTTCCCCGCGCGATGCCATGAAGGTGTGGTAGTGCTGGATGGAGCGCCAGGCGCCTCCGGGCGCGTTGAAGCCGTAGCCGATGATGATGAGCCGGGCGCTTCGGTAGCGGTGAATCACCGAGCGCAGCCGAGCGAACAGCCCGCGCCTGGGGACGGGCGTCTGGAGATCGTCGGGTGGGTGTTGCGTTTCGGTCATGGTTCGGGGGAGCGTGGCGCAGGAGCGAGGGGTTCAGGCAGGTTTTTGGGGTCTGGGGACAAACCGCCGGTAGAGGAGGCTGAGGCGGTCGCGGAGGGTGGGCCGCCAGGGGAGCTGCATCGATCCGGCGGGGCGGTGAAAAGCGCCTCGAGCCGCCTCGGCGACGAGACGGTCGAAGAGATCCTTGTAGGCCCGGGCCATGGCCCGGGTGTTGAAGGCCCCGTGGTGCACGGTCCGGATGGCTTCGGCCGAGAGGTCGGCGAGACGTTGGGGCGCGGCGGCGAGGGCGGCGATTTCCTTTGCGAAGCGGGGCATGTCGCCCGCCGGCAGGATGAGGCCGTTGTTTTCATGCCGGACGACTTCCGGCACGCCGCTTTCGATGTCGGTGACGATCGGGACACAGCCGCGGGCCATGGCTTCGAGCATGCTGATCGGCAGGCCTTCGTTGCGATCCGAAGTGAGCAGAAACAGGTCGGATTGTTCGAAGAGGGCGTGGACGCTGGCGTTGGATACGGCGCCGAGGAGCCGGAGGCGGCCGGCGGCGATGTGGCGGGCGGCTTCCAGGCGGATGTCGGGCAGGCAGTCGCCATCGCCGGCGACGGTGAGGCAGACCGGTGTGCCCAGTTTCTCGAGACAGTCGAGCAGGCGCGGGATGTCCATGGCGCGCTTGCCTTCGCGCACGACGCGCCCGGCCCAGGCGATGCGCAGCGTGGCGTCGTCGCGTTGGCGCGGTGCCGGGGCGGAGGAGGGAAGATCGACGCCGTTGTGGATGGTGAGCGTGCGTTCGGCGAGTTCGGGAAATCGCTCGTGGATGCGGCGCTCGATCAGGCGGCTGACGCAAACGACGGCGTTCCAGTAGCGGCCGAGGCGGGCGACGTGGTCGAAATGCAGGGGGTCGTCTCCGTGGACGACGCCGACGATGACGACCGAGTCGGGCAGAATGGGGGAGACGCCGGAGTGTCGATAGTCGTAGCCGGGGAGATAGACGGTCGGGGTATTGGAGGCGAGGTCGCGCGCGAGCGCCTTGAGGTGGGCGCGGATGCGACGGTGCGCGGGAAGACGACGAAACGGGATGTCCTCCGGAGGAGGGAACACTTCGAGGCCGCGCGGAGTGGTGTCGGTGAGGAGGATTTCCCCGGGCACTCCGAGACTGGTGAGGCCGCGCAGGAGGCTGGCGGAGACGGTGTTGACGCCGTTGAGATGCCAGCAGGGGGTGGTGATGGAGACGCGGTAGGTCATGCGCGGTGTCGGCCAAGGAGTCGGCGAAGGGTGCGGGAGACGGCGGCGCGGCAGCGCATCGCGGTGGAGAGCTGAGGCGGCGGCGCCATGCGGCCCGTGCGGCCCGGGCTGCGGCCGTCCGCGGCTTCGTGGAGGGTTTCGTCGATGGCTTCGAGGTAGCGCTGAACCATGGCGCCGGTGGTGTAGGGACCGCGGGCGATGTGGTTCCAGGCGGCGTTGGAGAGCGTGGCGAGGCGGTCCCGCTCTTCGGTGGCGAGCCGGTGCAGGATTCGCGCGCAGGCGTCGATGTCGCCCACGGGGAATCGGAATCCGGTTTGGCCATCGTGCACGAGCTCCGGGATTCCCGAGCGAATGGCGCTGGTGACGGGGACGCAGCCGCGCCCCATGGCTTCGAGCAACACGAGTGGCAGCCCCTCGAATTCGGAGAGCATGAGGATGACGTGTTGCTCCTCGAAGAGCTGGAGGGTGGCCTTGTTGGCCAGCGATCCGACGAACTGCACGCGCCCGGCTTCGGTGTGCCTGGCGCAGGCTTCGCGGGTCGTCCCGAGATCCGGGCCATCACCGACCACGGTGAGGTGAATGGGGGTGCCGGCGCGCTCGAGCGCATCGAGAAGCCGGGGCAGATCCTGAACGCGTTTCTGGTAGCGCGAGACCCGGCCGGCAAGGACCACGCGCAGGGGCCCGGCGCTGGAACGCGGTGGCGGTGGGGCGGCTGGGATGGCGACGCCGTAGGGAATGTGCCGCACCCGGTCGGCCCACGCGGGATGGCGGCGGGAGACTTCGTCGGCGAGAAAGTGACTCACGCCGACGATGCGGTTCCATGTAGCGCCGACGCGGGCTGTCATCTCGAAGTAGTGCGGTTCGTCGCTGTGGAGGACGCCGATGATGCCGACCTGGGGAGGAAGGGCGGGGCAGACGGTGGAGTTCTCGAAGTCGTAGCCGGGCAGATAGACGCACGGGGCGCGCCCGGCAAGCCACGCTCGCAGCGAGCGCCAGCGGGCGGGAAATCCCGCGTCCGGCGCGACGGGCAGGGTGTGAAACTCGAGCGCGCCGTCGATCATGTATTCGCGGGCCTGGGCGTCGCTGGTCTGCGTCAGCAGGATCTCGGGTTCATGGCCCTGGCTGGCGAGGGCATGCGCGAGGGTGGCGGTCATGGTGTTGACGCCACTGAGGTGCCAGGCCGGCGCGGTGAGAGTGATGCGGTGGCCCATGGCAGGGAGACGCCGGCCGGGACGCCGGTTCAGGCTTCGGCGGCAGCGGTTTTTCCGGAGGATTCCGGCAAGAGATCCCAGGAGGCTTCGACGAGGAAGGGGGCGGTGCCGCGGTCGCGGGTGAGCTTGCCGGTGCCGTAGAAGTCCCCGCCCTCGACGTCCATGGCGCCGACGGCTTCGAGCGGGTAGTCC
>RFJS01000200.1 GCA_003694825.1 Verrucomicrobiota bacterium
AAAACGACTTCCAGTGAGGACGATGCCGCCGCTGCCGGACAGGAAACAGCCCAGGAAGTCTCCACGGAGGCGAAAGACAGCACCGAGCCGACGTCGGCATCCCGGGCCGATGCCGGTGGGGAGGGCGAAACCGCAAAGGTGACCGTCTGGTCCAGCGAAGACCCCGAGCCGGCCGCCGAATCCGTGCCTGCGGCCGAGCACACGCCGCCCGCGGAAAAGGAGGCGGCGGAGCAGCCTGCCGACGAACAGGCATCGGCCGATCCCGCCAGAGCCGAGCCTGCCCAGGCTGCGGTGCAGCCGAAAGAGTCAAAAGGCGACCGCGGCCGTCAGGCGGACAATGCCGGATTCCGCAAGCGCAACAAAAAAGACAAGCGTCGGAGCAAACACGGTCGCGATGGAGGGCAAAAGTGGAAACAGCCGCCGCCTCCCCTCGACGCGCCTCCGGTCCTTGCCCTCCCGGACGATTCGGCCTTCACCAACCTCGACGAGCTCGCTGCGCGGGCCCACGAAATCGCCGCGGACGGCGAACCCATCTTCCTCGACGAGCTGGCCGCTGCCAAACACGCCGAGCTCGTCGCGGCCTGCCGCATGCGCGACATCCCCGTCGTCGACAATCCCGGCCGGCCCCAGCTCATTCAAAACATCATCAAATGGGCCTCCGAAAACCGGCGGCCCATCATCGACCGAGGCTACCTCGATCTCACCACAGAGGGCTTCGGGTTCGTCGTCCACGACCACGCCAACTATCGCTATCTCCCCGAAAGCTCCTTCGTGCCTTCCGCCTTCGTGCGCCGTTACGGGCTCAAACGCGGCATGTCCATCGAGGTCCAGGTGCAGCCGGCTGCCGAGGGTGA
This sequence comes from Verrucomicrobiota bacterium, assembly GCA_003694825.1. Taxonomy (GTDB): domain Bacteria; phylum Verrucomicrobiota; class Verrucomicrobiia; order Opitutales; family Opitutaceae; genus J108. Next base: position 855 of record RFJS01000200.1, read on the forward strand.
GCGTTGTCCCGTCACCCTCATCGTGCGCTCCGTCATGGGCGGAAATCCCGAGGACGCCGCCAAGGTCGTTCCCTTCGAGGAACTCGTTCCCTACTATCCGACCGAGCGCATCCACCTCGAAGTTCCCCAGACCGAGGCGCCCAACAAGGTCGATGTCTCCATGCGGGCCTTCGACCTGTTGACACCCATCGGATTTGGTCAACGCGGGCTCATCGTCGCCCCGCCTCGCACCGGTAAAACCATCCTCCTGCAAGGACTCGCCAATTCCATCGCGACGAACTTTCCGGACAAAAAACTCATCGTCCTGCTCGTCGATGAACGCCCCGAGGAGGTCACCGATTTCCGCCGCCGCGTGAAAGGCGAGGTCGTCAGCTCCACCTTCGACGAAACGCCCGAGAGCCACGTGCACGCCGCCGAGATGGTGGGCGAGAAAGCCCGTAGGCTCGTCGAGCGGGGCGAGCACGTCATCATCCTGCTCGACTCCATCACACGCCTCGCCCGCGCCTACAACGCGCTCGCCTCCAACAGTGGCAAAATCATGTCCGGCGGCATCGAGGCCACCGCTCTGCAAAAGCCCAAGCGCTTCTTCGGCGCGGCCCGGAATATCGAGGGCGGCGGCAGCCTCACCATCATTGGCACTGCGCTGATCGATACCAACAGCCGCATGGACGAAGTCATCTTCGAAGAATTCAAGGGCACGGGTAACATGGAGATCCACCTCGACCGTGACCTCGTCAACAAGCGCATCTTCCCCGCCATCAACTTCGAGCGCAGCGGCACCCGCAAGGAAGAGCTCCTCTACCACCCCGACGAGCTGCAGAAGATTCACGCCTTGCGCCGCATCATGCTCGGCGTTCCCGCCTACGAGGCGATGGAGATGCTCATCCAGCGGTTGAAAAAGACGCGTTCCAACGCAGAATTCCTCCTCTCGCTGTCCCGCTGATCCTCATACCGCTCTCGTTTCGCGCCGAAACCAGCCAACCTGCAGGTCTCGAAAAAGCCGTGTCCTCCGAGGATGATTTCCTTGTCCAGCTCATCGTCGAGAGAGGGCTTGTCGGCAGTGCCGAAATCGAAAAAGCCCGGCGCGAACTCGAAAGCGCGGATCTGATCGAGCGCCCCCGGCGCCTCTCAGACATCCTCATCGAGCAGGGACACGTCCGTTCCGAAGCGATTCTCCAGCTCCTCGGCGAGGAGTTCTCCATGCCGGTGGTCGACCTCACGCGCTACCGGCCTCACCCCTCCGCCCTCGATTCCCTGCCGAAGGAAATCGCCCAGCGCTATCACGTTCTCCCCCTCGAACTCAACGCCAGCGCCGTCCGGGTCGCCGTATCCGATCCTCTCGATACGGATACGATCGATTCCATCAGCCATATCCTCCAGCGCCCCGTCGACCCCGTCCTTGCCCTGCGCGACGACATCGATCGGGCCATCGAGCGCCACTATGGCGGCGGGGGCGAAACCGTGCAGAGCTTCCTCAAGGAGCTGGAACCCGGCACCGGCGACGAACCATCCGAAGAGGAAGACACCGAAAAGGATGTTCGCATCCTCGATGAGCCCGAGGCCGAAAGCGAGGCGGACGCGCCGATCATCCGCCTCGTTCAGATGATCATCACCGAGGCATTCAACCGCCGCGCCTCCGACATCCATCTCGAGCCCCTCGAGAAACGATTCCGGGTTCGCTACCGTATCGACGGAGTCCTTCACGAGGTCGAAGGTCCCCCGAAGCGCCTGCAGCTCGCCATCATCTCACGCATCAAGATCATGTCCAACATGAGCATCGCCGAGAAGCGCCTTCCCCAGGATGGGCGTATCCAGCTCATGGTTGGTGGACGACAGATCGACCTGCGTGTATCCTGCCTCCCAACCGCTCACGGCGAGAGCATCGTCATGCGCATCCTCGACAAGGAAGGCCTCATGCTCGGCCTCCCCGAGCTGGGCTTCCTCAGCGATGACCAGGCCATGTTCGAGCGGCTCATCTCCCTCCCGGATGGCATCATCCTCGTCACCGGTCCCACCGGTTCGGGCAAAACGACCACCCTATACGCCTGTCTCAACTACATCAACCGGCCGGACCGCAAGATCATCACCGTCGAAGAACCCGTCGAATACCAGATCAACGGAATCAACCAGGTGCCCGTCCGTCCCGATGTCGGCATGACTTTCGCTGCCGCCCTGCGCGCGATGCTCCGCCAGGCGCCCAACGTCATCATGATCGGCGAGATTCGCGACCTCGAAACAGCCGAAATCGCCATCAACGCCTCGCTCACCGGTCACCTCGTCTTCAGCACCCTCCACACCAACGATGCTCCGGGCGCCATCACCCGCATGATCGACCTCGGCATCAAACCCTTTCTCGTCTCAACCGCCTTGCGGGCAGCCATGGCGCAGCGACTCGTGCGGCGCGTCTGCTCCCACTGCGGGACCGCCTACACCCCCGACCGTCGTGAGCTCGCCCTGCTCAACCTCGAGCCGGAACGCGTCGGAAACGTCCAGTTTCGCAGGGGACAAGGCTGCCCATACTGCGCCAACACCGGATACCGTGGGCGCATGGGCGTCTTCGAAATCTTCATCGTCAACGACGAGATCCAGCGCATGATCTACGAATCGGCCACCGCCCACGCTCTGCGCAGTCGCGCTCGCGAAATCGGCATGCGCACCATGCGCGATGACGGCGTGCGAAAAGTCCTCGCCGGACTGACCACCCCGGAAGAAGTCGTATCTGTCACCGTCGGAGACCTCAGTTGATCCCGATTCTGCCGATACTCCTTCAAAAACCGGAGTATTGCGCATGAGCTACGAGATGAACGATCTGCTCGACCTCGTCGTCGAGCACAACGCTTCCGACCTTCACCTGCACGTCGGCCAGGCGCCGACCCTGCGCGTCAACGGCGAAATGACCCCCGTCGACGGCCCGGAGCTGACAGCCTCGGATACCGAGGCCCTCATGCTCTCCATCACCCCCGACCCCTTTCAGCAGCAGCTCAAGACCATGGGCGGTGCCGACTTCGGTTTCGCCTTTCGCGACAAAGCTCGTTTTCGCTGCAGCGTCTTCCGGGCCAAGGGCGTCTGCGGGCTCGTGTTGCGCCAGATCCCCAACAAGATGTTCGGCATCAGGGAGATCGGTCTTCCCGACAAGGTGAAGGAGCTCCTCTATCGCCCGCGTGGCCTCATCCTCGTCACGGGGCCCACCGGCTCCGGCAAAAGCACGACGCTCGCCTCGATGATCAATTACATCAACGAGAACCGCGAGGGGCACATCATCACGATCGAAGATCCGATCGAATACTATCACGAACACAAACGCTGCGTCGTGACTCAGAGGGAGGTTGGCGTTGACGTTCCCAGCTTCTCCGAAGCCATCCGCCGAGCCCTCCGCCAGGACCCCGACATCATACTCGTCGGCGAAATGCGCGACCTCGAGACGATTGAAGCTGCCATCAGCGCGGCCGAAACCGGCCACCTCGTCTTCGGCACCCTTCACACAAACTCCGCCGCCAAGACCGTCGACCGGATCGTTGATGCCTTCCCGGCGAACATGAAAGAGATGATCCGCACCCAGCTCGCCTCGTCGCTTGTCGCCGTCATCTCACAGACCCTCTGCAAGCGTATCGGAGGCGGCCGAATCGCGGCCTTCGAGCTCATGATCACCACCAGCTCCATCGCGCAGCTCATCCGCGACAACAAGACCTACCGCATCAATTCCGACATCCAGACCGGCGCCAACCTGGGCATGATCACCCTCGATGCCCATCTCCAAAGCCTCTACAACCGCGACCTCATCACCGCCGACGAGGC
>RFJS01000201.1 GCA_003694825.1 Verrucomicrobiota bacterium
GAGGGCGCGTCTTTTGCGCCGGAGCCGCAGGGTGGCGAGCGGTATGGCGACCGGTGTGATGGAATAGAGGATACCTGCGAGATATCCCCAGGAGCCCATGAAGACGATGGCCGCGGTCGCGGCACAGGATGCGATGATTGCCTGGGTGATCCACACGACCTGCTCTTCGCGCACGAGGACGCGTTCGAGCGGGTCGAGGCGGAGCTCTTCGGCCCGGGCGGAAGCCCGCAGGTAAAGGCCGAACTGGATCAACGCGACAAGACCGAAGCCCACGCTGAAGAGGGCGACGAGTCCGGCTACCTCCGCTGTATCGGAAATCTGGAAGTTGGCGGGGAGCCAGCCGCCCGAGACCGAGTAGAAGAGCACGGCCATCATGATCCGCAGAGGGTAGACGTAGACAAGGATGACGAGGATGAGGGCGAGCGTGAGAAACGTGGAGATTCCATCGTCGAGCCCGAAGCGCCGGCTCCAACGGCGGTGCGAGACCCACAAGACCATGATGATGGCGAAGCTCGCGGTGAAGGCGGGGACGCCTTTGATGGCGAGGATGAGCTCGGCGAAGGTTTCCGGGATGGCGCTCAGCGAGATGACCAGCATGGTGACGGCAAAGGCGAAGGCGGCGTCCGAAAATACTTCGATGCGGGTCATGGCTTCGCCGCGAAGGCGGAATCCGCCGCGCCGGGGCAGTGTGGAAAGTTGGGTGTCGCTCCAGGGCATGGTTTTCAGGGATGATGTCGCTGTTTCCGGGCCGGATGAAAACGCCGGCTGGCGGGTGTGGCCGTGTGTGGCGTGCCGGGGTTCGCAGGTGAACCATAGCAGGCGGCGACGGTGAAGCGAGGCCGTTTGTCGATGCGCCTGACCGGCGAGGGAAGGCGGGGCAGGGGGTCCTGCCCCGGGCGGGGCGAGCGAATCAGCGGATGCGGACCTCGCGGCCGGTCTTCGCGGACTGGTAGATCGCGTCGAGGATCTTCTGGATGGCGAGGGATTCCTCGGGTTTGACGAAGGGTTCGGCCTTGCCGAGGAGACAGTCGATGAAGTGGACCATGCGGTCGGTGTCGACGCGGGGCGGCAGCGGTTTGACCGTCTCGGTGGCGTAGCCGCGTTTCGTCGGGTGAAAGAGTCGCAGCGGGGGGAGGGCGAGGCCGGCCTTCGTGCCGAAGAGCTGGGTGCCGTTGTAGTCGTGCTCTTCCTGGTGGGCGGCCCAGGAGGCTTCGAGGAGCACTGTGCGGCCGCTCTTCAGCTTGATGAGCGCAACGGCCAGATCGTCGACGTCGAAGGGACGGTCGGGATCGATTTCTCCCTTGCCCCACGACCCTTCGCCGAGACCGAGGGACCCGAGTTTCGAGTAGGTCTGGCCGCTGACGGCGGCCGCGTCGAATTCGCCGAGGAGGTAGAGGCAGCGGTCGAGCGCGTGGACACCGATGTCGTAGGTGCACCCGCCGCCGGCGAATTTCTGCTGGGTGAACCAGGAGCCGATGCGCGGGATGCCGCTGCGGCGCGTCCAGGCGGTCTTGGCGTGATAGACGTCGCCGAGCACGCCCTTTTCGACGAGCAGGCGGGCCGTCTGCACCTCCTGGCCGAAGCGCATGTTCTGGCCGACCATGAAGAGGCGGCGGCGCTTGCGCGCTTCGGCGACGAGGCGGGCGGCGTCGCGGGCGTTGGTGGCCATGGGCTTGTCGAGCATGACGTGCTTGCCGGCGCGGAGCGCTTCCAGTGCCACCGTGGCGTGAAGATAGTTGGGCAGGGCGATGGAGATGACGTCGATATCGTCGCGGGCGAGCAGCTCGCGGTAATCGCTGACAAGGGCGGGGATGCCGTAGGTGTCGGCGGCTTCTCGGCCGCGTTCGGGCGAGACTTCGGCGAGGGCGACGACGCGCGCGGCCGGGTGTTTCTGGAAGGATTGAATGTGGAGGATGCCGATAGCGCCGGCGCCGATGACGCCGATGTTGAAGGTGTCCTTTGCTTGTTTCCGGTTCTTTCTGACAGGCATGGCTTGGGAGGTGTGGTGAGCGGCGGGTGGAGTGATGGCGAGGGGATGTGAGCGGTTCAGTCAGGCGCGACCCCAGGCGCGGAGCTGTTCGAGGGAGCGCTGCACCGACTCGAGCGGGGGGTGGTTGTAGTGCTCGACTTCGACGACGTGCCACTCGACCGCGCCGATGGCGTCGAGGGCCTCGAAGACCGGCGGGAAATCGACCGGGCCGAGCCCGATCTCCTTCTCGTCCTTGAGGTGGACGAGCGTGATGCGGCGGCCCTGTTCGCGAATGAATTCCGCGGGCGCCTTCCCGCCTTTGTGCAGCCAATAGACATCGGCCTCGCAGCCGAGGTTGCGCGGTTCGGCGGCGTCGAGGATCCAGTCGAGCACGCGGCGACCGTCGACGATGGCCAGTTCGGCGTCGTGGTTGTGGAAGTGGAAGCGCAGGCCGAAGCGGCGGAGGTGGGCGCCGATGCGGTTGAGTTCCTCGCCGATCTGCTGGCAGGCCGCGCCGGAGAGGTATTGTTGGCGGGGCCACGAGGGGCAGATGATGTTTTTCGTGCCAAAGGCGAGCGCGTCGTTGATCACCTGGTCGATGTCGCCGCGCAGGGTTTTGATGCCGACGTGCATGCCGGCGCACTGAAGGCCGGCATCGGCGATCGCCCGGGCGGCGTCGGCCGAGGTCAGGTTGCCGAAGCCGGCGGTTTCGACGCCGGCATAGCCCATGCGGGCGACGGCCTGGACGGTGGCGGCGAAGTCGCGCGCGGTTTCTTCACGGACGGACCAGAGTTGGAGAGCGACAGGTGTCTGGGACATGTGGATGATGGGTGGAACGGTGAACCTTTTCTGTGGAGGCAGGGTGCGGGACGGGCTGCCACAGGCGACGAGAAGAGCCTCAAATCGTTAGAATGGCGGGTGATGAATGAGAATGCGTCGGTCGGGGAACAAGCAGTGCGGGCGGACTCGCAGGCTGAAGGAGGGTTGGGACGCCGGGGTGTTTTTAGAAGAAAAAGAGAGCGCCAAGGGCGGTTGCTTCGTGGCGCTCAAGAGTGATGGAGGGTTGACGGCTTGCGGCTGCCGGATGCGGAGCCCTCGCGGGTCAGCAGCGAGCAGTCGCGGTCAATCCGAAGTGATGCGATAGATCATCTGCCGCTGCGTGGATTCGGCAGAGATCTCTTCGACCATGCCGTTGCGGTTGGGCATGCGGAGGCCGGATCGCTGCAGCGTGAGCCCTTCCGGTTCGATGACGGTGAAGGTCACCTGTCGGCCGGCGGCCTGGAGCGTCACGGTGTTGCTCCCGGCCTGGATGACCGTTTCGTCGCGGCCATCGAAGACGAGCATCGGGAAGCTCACGCGCACCGCGTCGAGATCGGCGCCTTCGAACTGGTTTTGCACCGTCACGGCGTCGGGTTCGACCGTGATGGTCTCGCTGACGAGGAGGTTTTGTTCCGGCGTCTCGCCCGGGATGGTGTGAACGATCCGTGCCTGCACCTTTTCGGGGCTTTCTTCGAGAATCTGGACGGCCGGGTGGGTGTCGTTGCGTCCGGCGAGGCGGACCCACGCGCTTCCGGGGCGGCGCCAGGAGGGACCGACGGCGAGATTCTCCGGCGCCCAGGAGGCTTTTTCGAGATAGACGTTTTCGCCGCCGACGCCGGTGCCATCCGACGGGCCGAGCTGAGGATGCCCGTGGCGAAGGTGGACGCGGATCAACCCGGTGGGCGTGTATTTGAGATCTCCCGCGGTGTCGTATTCGATGTAGGTGCCGCCTGCGTTGAGGAATACTTTGTGAAAGGCCGGCACCACGACGGCGAAGCCGCCGGTATCGGCAGGCGAGGGCCGCTCTTCGATGCTGTCGTCTGCGAAATACCACGCCTGCGCGAGCATGGAGCAGGCGAGCAGGTTGTAGCAGGTGTGGTAGGTGTAGCGTTCGAATCCGTGCCGCGCTTCGATCGGGTAGCGGTTTTTCACGACATAGCCTGTCCCGTCGTCGCGAATCCAGTCCTTGATGGCGCGCAGGGCGAGACGGGCCGCCCGCTTGAACGCGCGCGCCTCATCGAGGCGGCCGATCTTCGCGTATTCGGAGGCGTAGATTTCGAACAACACCGCCTCTTCCGCCTCGTTCCAGATGTGCTGGCTGCTGCGGTATCCGGTGGGTAATTCGCCGGTGGGGGACTGCATGAACAGCGAGGTCCACGCTCCGCGCCAGAGCAGCGGCCGGTAGGTCGTGTAGGTGAAGGAGCGGTAGCCGAGCTCGAGAAGCGCGGCGATGTAGTGCCGGGCAAAGAGGTCGTAGGCGAGCGGGTCGCCGTGTTCCTGATACATGCCGAACGGCGTGAAGTGGGCCGTCTGCATCGTGAGGGAGAAGTCGGTGTAGTCCCACGACGTCAGTCCGTGGATGGCGCGGAGCCCTTCCCCGGTTGCATTGACGATATTCCAATTGTGCGACCACGACTTTCCGTAGGCATTGTAGAACTCGCGATGCTCGTAGGTGCCGAAGGGGCGCTTGTATTCGGAGTAGACCTTCTCGATCGGCATCGCCGCGAGCTGTTCCTGCCAGCGGGCTTTGCGCTCGGCGGAGGCGAACGGCTGGAAGAGGTGCCATGCCCAGGTCACCGGCCAGGTGAAGAAGTCACCATGCCGGTCGGCCGGGGTGTTTTCGAAGAGATCGCGAATGGAGACATCGAGGGCGCGCATGCCGCTCTCGAGCAGTGCCTCGCTGATGGGGTAGCCGGCGTGGGCGAGGACCGCGACGGCGTGGGCGAAGCAGGGCGTGGAGTAGTATTTTTCGCGTTTGCCGTGGGGATCGATGATCCGGCCGTCGGCATCCTGATACTGGCTCATCGTGGTGACCTGGCCGGCGATGACCTCGAGATAGTCGTCGCGGCTCAGGCCGGTCGGTTGAAAGTCGGCAACCTGCTTCTGGTTGGCGAGAAACGTCTCGATCGTCGCGGCGAGCGGGTGCCGGGTCACTTCCCGCAGCCGCGGATTGTAGGTTTGCGGGGGGAGGATCGAGTTGTCGCGCTCCTCGTAGGGCGCGGCGGATTCGGGGGTGAGGATGCCGGATTCGACGAGTTTAAGCACCTCACTTCCCGCGAGGAGGAACAGGCCCGTGGCATACTCGTGGGTGGTCGTGGGCAGCGACGGGCGGGGGGCGGCGTCGACCGGCTGGACCCAACCGAGCTTCCCCTCCGGATGGATGCAGCGAAGGAGGCCGGACCATCCCTTGATCACGACCGGAAGATAGGTCTCTTTCGGCAGGACGCCGTTGTTGATGCCCCAGGCGAAACCGAACGTGAAAAAGGCGGTCCCGCTCGATTCGGGCATGAGGAAGTGTTCGGGATCGCCAAGATTCGAGCGCCAGAGGCCGTCGGCATGCTGTCGGGCGGCGAGCGACGCGGCCATGCGGCGGAAGAGGTCGAGGTAGCGGTCGTATTCGGGCTCGCTGCGGGGGAGATGCGTCAAGATGCGGGCCAGCCCCGCGAATACCCATCCGTTGCCTCGCGACCAGAGGATCTTTTTGCCGTTGGGGCTGTATTTGCCGATGTAGGTGCGGTCGCGGTAGTAGAGGTCTTCTTCGGGATCGAGAAGCTTGGCGGTGACGTCATCGAAGGAGGCATTCATGATCTCGAGGAAGCGTCGCTCGCCGGTGAGTTTGTAGAGCATGGCAAAGACCGGCGCGCCAAAGAGCGAATCGGAGTAGACGAGAGCCTCGTGCGGACCTTCGTGGCCATACCAGAGCGTGGCTCCGCCGGGAGAATTGGGTCCCTCGCTGTCGATCCATTGGATCGTGGGCTCGATCCGGCTGAGGTCGTTGTCCAGCATGGCGAGTTCCGCCCATGTCATGGCGCAGAAGAGCTTGTTGTATCCAGACAGCTCGGTGCCGACCTGCCACTGGTGCTTCTCTCCCCAGGCGCGCGCCTGATCGAGATAGGCGGTGTCGCCGGTGGCATGGTAGGCACCCATGACGCCCGTGTAGTAGGTGGCCCGGATCCAGTTGCGATCGGTCTCCCGCCAGGGGTGCGCGAGTTGGTATGCGTTTACCTTCTTCATCAGGGCCGTGATGGCCTCCGGATCCCA
>RFJS01000021.1 GCA_003694825.1 Verrucomicrobiota bacterium
ATGGGCAAAGCCTACGAAGCGGTCACCGAGGCAGTGAACGCCCGGGCGGCGGCGGAAAACGCCCGGCTGGCGAAGGCCGCCGGCGTGAAGCATTTCGTCTTCGCCTCCAGCTGCTCGGTCTACGGCGCCGCCGGCGACCAGCCGCGCACCGAGGAATCCGAGCTCAATCCGCTCACCGCCTACGCCCGCTCCAAGATCGCCGCGGAAAAGGCCCTCGAACCCCTCGCCGGCCCGGACTTCACCGTCACCTGCCTGCGCTTCGCCACCGCCTGCGGCTTCAGCCCGCGCCTGCGCCTCGACCTCGTCCTCAACGACTTCGTCGCCTCGGCCCTCGCCACTGGAAAGATCGAGATCCTCTCCGACGGCACCCCGTGGCGCCCGCTCATCGAGGTGCGCGACATGGCCCGCGCCATTCACTGGGCCGGCACCCGCGACAACAGCGCCGGCGATTTCCTCGTGGTCAACGCCGGCAGCAACCAGTGGAACTACCGCGTCGTCGAGTTGGCCGAGGCGGTCAAGGCGCAGCTCGGCGATGTCGAAGTGTCGATCAACAAAAACGCCTCGCCCGACAAGCGCTCCTACCGCGTCGACTTCAGCAAGTTCGCCCGTCTCGCCCCGGATTTTCAGCCGCAAATCGACCTCGCCGCCGCCGTGCGCGAGCTGGTCAAGGGCCTCAGCGCGGTGCATTTCGCCGACGCCAACTTCCGCGACTCGTGGCTGATCCGCCTCAAGGTCCTCAATCGCCTCCGCGAGACCGGGCGGCTCGATGACGACCTGCGCTGGCGGACACCGGCCGCCCCCGCGCCCGCCACCGGCCGCTGAGCCGGTGCTTCCCCCCGCCGCGCTATTCATCGCTTCAGAAACCCGGGAGACGTGGCTGACTGCGCGCCTCCCGGGTTTTTTTGTCGGCTGTGCTCGCCGCCAACAGGCGGGCCAGCGACCACGGCGCGCGCGACCCTCCGCCACCGGCGAACTCGAGCAACAGCAGCGCACAGGCCAGCGCGTCAAACAGCGCGCAGTGAAACCGTCGGCGCTCCGCCGGACAAAACTCCCCGGCCAGCTCCGCCAGCGCCTCTCCGAGACCGAAGCGGGCCACCAGGTCCTCGAGCGCGACCGAAGCGCCAGCCGGGACCCGCTCCGCCGCGATCCGCCCGGTGTCGATCCAGGGACCCCACGTCGCCACCTCCCTCCCCGGCTCCAGCCAGTCGGGCGAGAGCCTCGGACAGGGCCAATAGCTGCGCAGCATCGACTCCTCCGCCGAGCTGAAGTGCGCCGCCAGCACGCCCGTCTCCCTCAGCGCCGCGAAAAGCGGCCACGCCGCCTCAAACCCCGCTGCGGCCCTCACCGCGTCGCCGCCCAATCCATGCACGCGCGCCTCCTCCGCCGGAACCGCCCGCCGCGGACGGCAGACCGCCGTCTCCACGCCCTCGATGCGGCCGGCCCGCAACGTCACCACCCCGTATTCCACCACGCCGGTGCGGACGCTGCCTTCGAAATCGATCACATGCACGCGCTGCTCGAGCCAGGACATGCCCGCATGTTTCGCGATCCGCCCGCGTGCCGCCACGTGAAAATTGGCTTGGTCCGGCCTCCCGCCCCGGCGAGATTGCCCCGCATGACCTTCGAGGAATTTCGCGCCTTCATCGACGAAGCCATCGCCGTCACCACGCCGATCATCATGCGCCACTACGGCGACCCCGCGCTCGACGTCGAGACGAAGGCCGACGCCACCCCGGTCACCCTCGCCGACCGCGGCGCCGAGGAAGCGCTCCGCAAACTCATCAACGAGCGCTTTCCCGACCACGGCATCATCGGCGAGGAATTCGGCGCGGAAAACACCGGCGCCGAATTCCTCTGGGTGCTCGACCCCGTCGACGGCACCAAGGCCTTCGCCACCGCCTGTCCGCTGTTCGGCACCCTCATCGCCCTGCAGCGACGCGAAACCCCAATCTATGGCGCCATCCATCATCCCGCGCTCGGCCAGCTCATCGTCGGCGACGGCGCCACGACCCTGCTCAACGGCCGCCCCGTCCGCACCCGGCCGACCTCGCGGATCGAGGAAGCCACCTTTCTCACCACCTCCTGGACCAGCCCCGCCCGTTACCAGAGCGCGGCCGGCTTCGACGCGCTTTCGCAAAAGGTGCGCCTCGCCCGCACCTGGGGCGATTGCTTCGGCTACACTCAGGTCGCCGCCGGCTGGGCCGACATTGCCGCCGATCCCATCGTCAATCCCTGGGACCTCGCCGCCCTCATCCCCATCATCCGCGGGGCGGGCGGCGTCATCACCGACTGGCAGGGCCGCGACCCCGTCGGCGCTGACTCCGCCGTGGCCTGCGCCACCCCGCAGTTGCACGAGGCCGTGATCACCACGCTGAATGATGCGGGCTGCCCACCGGCACGTTGAAAACGCATGCGGAAAACCGACCCACAGGCCCGGGCGACTGCGTGACAAGCAGGCGAAACGCAGCCCCCCTCCTGAGAACAGGAACTCGATCTGATCCGGAACCAATTCGGTTCTGCGGACGAGTCAGCGCTCCTAAAACTGATATCCGATAAAGGCGTTTGCCTGTAGAATTCTCGGCCGGTCCGCATTGATGACCCTGGCGCCGGTCCAGAGGGCGCGCGTTGAAATCCCTAAGACGATGTTGCTCGTCGGAAGGAAAACAAAGTCAACCCCGACGGTGATACCGATTGACCCCTGTGCCGAATCTGTCGTCCCCGGACCAGAGCCTTCCTGTCCGCCATCGCCCGACGAGAATCGGGAATCTGCCCAGGTAGCCGTCACTCCCGCCACCGGACGGACCGTCATCACCTGCCGGGAACTTTGATCGGAAAGCATCCAATCGAAGCGGGCCAGGACCTCTACGACTCGGATATCCAGCTCGAACTGATTGTTTGGCACGACCGGCGGAATGCCTATGTCGTAGACTTGGGGAAAGCGCTCTCGAACCTGTCCATAATCCGAAAATGCCAGGCCGAGCCCGAATCCGGATTCGCCTCGCCACGCTACCCCGATGCGCGCGACCGGTACGGTGTCACGCGTTCGGTGCGTTTCGAGAAATGGACGATCGGGCGTACCGACATCGACCAGTGCCAGCCCGTATCCGGCGCTCACTTCGACGGCAGCTCGCGCGTTTGAGGGAACCAGCATCATGGCGACCAGGAACGCACTCGCAACGCATTGCCACCGGCAAGATGTGAAACTACCTCCCCAGAAGGCAGATCGCGAGATGTCGTCACGATGCGACGGCGCCGACGTTGGAATATTGCTGTATGTCTTCATGAGAATCTTTTTTGAACACTCCAGCGGGGCGTAGTGATGCCCCGCCTAAATTTCGTCAGTTTTGATTCATTCTCAGTTCACCTCGTAAATCTCAATCAACCCAATACCGGTTGCCCCGCCTACCCCCTCCATCTGTGCCGTATAGGCCCCTGGTGGCAGGTCCAAAAGCAACGCCGCGTCCTTGCTCCCGGAAGGCAAAGGGAACGCACCAACGGCTTGAGCCGCCGCTACGATCATGAACCCCTGGGATCTCGCCGCCCTCATCCCCATTATCCGCGGTGCCGGCGGCATCACCACCGACTGGCAGGGCCGCGACCCCCTCGGCGCCGACTCCGCGAGCCATCGCCCGCCGGCGGCCGCACGCGCTGCGCGACCGCCGGTGAGCCCGGCGCTCCCGCCACGCCGTCCGGCTGCTAAAAACGCAGCCCGACCGTGGGCATGAAACTCCACACGCGGACCGTCGTATTACCGAAAGTCGGCTCGAATTCCGGCAACGTCAGCGGCACGCC
>RFJS01000202.1 GCA_003694825.1 Verrucomicrobiota bacterium
AGCACCATCGCCGCGACGACGAGGGCCACCTTTTTCCACAACTTCACCAAAAACACCGCGGCGAGGAAGGATCCGGCGAAGAGCGACCCCGTCAGCGACCGGATCCCGGAACAGGCCTCCTCCACGCCCACCTCCCCGTGGGGGAGCACCAGCACATTGCCCTGGCGCTCCAATGGCAGGCCGAGCATGTCGAACACGAAAAACACCACGCTCGTCACCCGGTTGAGCAAAAACAGGCTGATCGTATTCTCGATCGCCGACACCAGCGGCGCCGAAATCACCCACACCAGCGCCGGAAAGAGAAACAGCGCCGCCAGCCGCAAGCGTGGCTCCGCCAGCGTGGCCCGCAGGCCATCCACCAGGCCCCGGGCCGGCACGCCGCCCGCCGCCGGCGTGGATTCCGGCCCATTCAGATAGACCAGGGAAAGCGACAGCGCCGCGAAGCCCAGAGCCATCGCCAGAGAAGCCGGCTGCGACAAGCCCGCTCCGGCCCGGTAAAACGCCCCCATCGCGAAAAAAGCCAGCCCCCCCGCCAGCACGACCACCGCCTTCACCGTCGCCACCCGGCGCATCCATCCCGGCGCAATCACCGCCGGCTGCGCCGCCGCCAGCGCCCTCACCCGCGGCCATCGATCATACACCACATAGGCCACGAACGCCGGCACGAGATACCCGAACGCATAATCCTCTTTCACCGACCACCAATGCCACTGATCCCACACCAGAAACGCGGCAAACCCCGCACACACCATCAGGGCGTGCGACAAGCAGCACGGAAACCGATCCTCGCCCGCAGCCTTCATCGCTCCAGAAAATCCGCCTCTCGGCGCCATAGGCAAGACGACAACACCGGGGCCGCCGCCCCCGCGCCCGCCGGATTCCCGCTCGCCCGACACCCGGAAAACACCGGTTTTGACACCGGCCACGCCGCGCCTAACCTCCGCCGCTCAATGCAGCATCTGCACGCATACTGGCGCATGGAGTACATCGAGGCTCCCAAGGAAGAGACGAAGTTCGGCAAGCCGTTCTCGGAAATGCCGGCGCTCAACGACGACCGGGCCACCCACATCCTCTACCGCTCGTCGCACACCTACATCGTGCTCAACCGCTTCCCCTACAACGCCGGACACCTTCTCGTCGTGCCCTATCGCGAGGTCGCCGACCTCGGCGAACTCACCGCCGACGAGCGCGTCGACTTCATGAACACCCTCATCCTCGGCGAAGACATCCTGCGCCGGGCCCTCAAGCCCGATGGCTTCAACATCGGCCTGAACCTCGGCGCCGCCGCCGGCGCGGGCATCCCGAAACACCTCCACGCCCACATCGTGCCCCGCTGGCAGGGCGACACCAACTTCATGCCCGTGCTCGGCGACACCCGCGTGCTGCCCATCTCCCTCGACGCCATGTGGGAGCGGCTGCGCCAGTTCTGTCCCCAGCCGCCAGCCGACACGAAGGCCTGACCGCCCCGCTGCCGCACCTCGCACCTGCTCCGGCCCATGGCCAGCAAGACACTCAACTTCCCCAACCCGCGCCACCTCAGCCAGCTCTACTGCGGGAATGTCGCCAACCTCGCCGAAGTCGAAAAGCGCCTCGGCGTGCACATCGCCACCCGCGACGACTGGCTCACCATCGAGGGCGAACCCGAAAACGTCGCCCGGGCCGAAGCCCTCTTCAACCTCCTCGACGAGGGCCGTGCCCAGGGCATGCGCATTCACAACGCCGACTTTGCCCACATGCTCGAGGGCGTTGCCCGCGGCGACCTCGACAAGCTCCGCGGCCTCTTCGCCGACACCGTCGTCCTGAAGACCTCCAGGCGCACGATCGTCCCCAAAACGCTCGGCCAGAAGCGCTACCTGCAGGCCATCCAGCGGGCCGACGTCGTCCTCGGCATCGGGCCGGCCGGCACGGGCAAGACCTACCTCGCCGTCGCCGCCGCCGTCGCCGCCCTGCTGCGCGGCGAGGTGCAGCGCATCATCCTCACCCGCCCGGCCGTCGAGGCCGGCGAAGCCCTCGGCTTCCTCCCCGGCGACCTCGAGGAAAAGCTCCTGCCCTACCTGCGTCCGCTCCACGACGCCATGTATGACATGCTCGAGCGCGACGACGTGGCCCGCCTCGTCGAAAAACGGGTCATCGAGATCGCCCCGCTCGCCTACATGCGCGGGCGCACGCTCTCCAACGCCTTCATCATCCTCGACGAAGCCCAGAACACCACCAGCGAGCAGATGATGATGTTTCTCACCCGCCTCGGCGACGGCTCGAAAATGGTTGTCACCGGGGACCTTACGCAGATCGACCTCCCCCGTTCGAAGGGCTCCGGCTTGACTCAGGCCCGCAGGATCCTAAAGGGCGTCGAAGGTATAGAAATTCATGAATTCGGCTCGGCCGACGTCGTCCGGCATCCGTTGGTCTTGCGCATCCTCGAAGCCTATCGTAAAGATCGAGACGAGAAAGAGCCCCCCGCCTCCCCGTAAGAAGCACCGTCCGCCGACCGGGTATTCATTCCCTGCCACATGGCCTTTCCATTCCTCTTCCGCTCAAAAAACAAAAAGGCGGCCGTCGTCCGCCGCCGGCGGCGAAAAACGGAAGCCGGCTCGGCCTTCATCGCCTGGCTCGAAGAGAGCAAGCTGGTCAAGCTCGGCGTCTTCATGGCCACCGTGCTGGCCATCTTCGTGATCAGCTTCGTCGGCGTCAGCCCGGCGGCCTTCAACATCCTGCCCAACCAGATCGCCACCGTCCGGCTCATCGCCGACACGGACTTCTCCTACCGCAGCAAGATTCTCACCGAGCGGGCCAAGGAACGGCAGCTCAAGCAGGTCCCTCCCGTCTTCCGCATCGATCTCTCCGCGCTCGAGGAATTCGAGAAGCAGGAGCGCACCCTGCTCGCCGAACTCAACGAACTCGACAAACGCTGGAAGGACCTCAACGAGGCCGAACGCCTCCGCGAACTCACCCGCATCGCCGATGAAGCCAACGTCCGCGGCGGCCTGCAGGTCAGCGTCCGCGACCTCGCCACGCTCATGAACTACGGCGATGCCGAGGACCGCCAGCGGCTCATCGAAAACGGCCTGTTCATCCTGCGCGAGATCCACCGCAGCGGCATCTACGATCCGGACGCCGACATCGTCCCCACCGGCGAGCGGGAGCTGATGATGTTTCAGATCGCCCGCGATTCCGGCCAGCTCACGCAAACGCGCCCCTCCACGATCGAAGAGGCGCAGACGACGCTGCGCGCCAACCTCGCGGCCGAAAACATTCCCGCCCCCGTCCTCACCGCCCTGGTGCGGCTCCTGCGCTCCGGCATCCGCCCCAACCTCGTCTACGACGACGCCGCCAGCGAGGCGCTGCGCCAGCAATACCTGGAAAACTTCAAGGACGTCATCGTGAACGTCGAGGCCGGCCGCAGTATCATCGAACGCAACACCCGCGTCACCGAAGAGCAGTACGAGATGCTCAAGGCCTACCAGAACCATCTCAACGAGATGAGCCGGGTGCCCACGATGATCGACAACATGGTCTTCAGCCGGATCCTGCTGGTTTTCGGCATGCTCATCATCGCGGGCTTCTACATCCGCCTCGAAGACCCCGAAACGCTTCGCAGCAATTCCCGGCTCGCCCTGCTCGCCATCGTCCTCGTCTTCAGCCTCGGGCTGGTGCGCGTCACCCTCGAGGCAGGCAACTCTCCGCTGTTCTCCGGCAACCCGGAAACCGCCGCTCTGCTGCCCTACGTCGCGCCCACAGCCTTTGCGCCGATGATCATCGCCGTGCTCATCGGCGCCGGGCCGGCCTTGTTCTCCGGCCTGCTCATCAGCGTGTTCTCGGCGATCATGTTCGGCAACCGGCTCGAGGTGCTGGTCATCTCCTTCCTCACCGCCACCGTCGCCGCCTACGCCTGCCGCAAAGTGCGCCGCCGCTCCCGGGTGGTCCGGGCCGGCTGGCTTTCCGGCCTGGCGCTGGCGCTGTTCGTGCTGCTGCTCGGTCTCTCCGAAAAGATGCTGCCGGACCTGATGATCAAAGCCGTGATCGGCGGGCAGCTCACCGGCCTGCTTACCGGCATCGTCGTGGTCGGCCTGCTCCCGCTGCTCGAGGGGCTCTTCAAGCGCACCACCGACATCACCCTGCTCGAGCTGACCGATTTCAACCACCCGCTGCTGCGCCGCATGCAGATGGACGCCCCCGGCACCTACCACCACAGCCTCATGGTCGCCAATCTCTCGGAAAACGCGGCCAACGCCATCGGCGCCAACGCCCTGCTCTGCCGTGTCTGCTGCATGTTTCACGACATCGGCAAGATGGTGAAACCCGAATACTTCACCGAAAACCAGCGCGACGGGATCAACCCCCACAACGAACTCACCCCCTCCTTCAGCGCCCTCATCATCAAGAGCCACGTAAAAGAGGGCATCGACCTCGCCATCAAACACAAGCTGCCGCGTCCGGTGATCGACGTCATCCGCCAGCACCACGGCACCACCCTCATCCGCTTCTTTCACCAGCGCGCCATCGACCAGGCCAGGCAGGAGGCCGAGGACGCGCACAACGCCGCCACCCCGCCGGTCGACGAATCCACCTACCGCTACGATGGCCCCCGGCCCAATTTCGCTGAAAGCGCCATCATTCTGCTCGCCGACTCGATCGAGGCCGCCAGCCGCTCGCTGCAGAAAGTCACCCCCCAGGCTGTCGAAGAGCTCGTCGATGCCATCGTCGAGGAAAAGATTGCCGACGGCCAGCTCGACGATGCGCCGCTGACCATCCGCGACATCGCCCGCATCAAAGAGAGCTTCAACTTCACCCTCCTGAACTCGCTGCACACCCGAGTCGTCTATCCGAAGGCCGAAAAGACCGGCAGCACCGCCACCCAGGAACGCCGCGATTCCCAGAACCAAAACCGAACCCCCACCCATGCGGAGACCGGTTCACGTCTCTAATCGCGAAAAGGCGCTTCACGCCCCGGCCGCGGCCATCCGCCGCATCATCCACACGCTCGACGCCTCCGGACTCTTCGAGGCCCCCGAAGGCGAACTCTCCATCGCCCTGCTCCCCCACCGGGCCATGTGCGAACTGCACGCCCGCTTCCTCGACGATCCCTCCCCGACCGACGTCATCACTTTCGAGGGCGATCCCCTCGCCGCAACCGCCGGCGAGATCTGCGTCTGCCCCGCCGTCGCCCGCGAATTCGTCGAAAAACGCGGCGGCGACTTCGCGGCCGAGCTCACCCTCTACATCGTCCACGGCTACCTTCACCTCGCCGGATTCGACGACACCACTCCCGACCTCAAGCGCGCCATGCGCGCCGCCGAACGCCGGGCCATGCGCTGTCTCGCCGCGGCCGGCGTCGAGCCCGATTTCCACTACAAGCCGGCCGGATCGCACGCCTGAGGCCGGCCACCCGGGCGCGGACCGCGGCATCCCCTCCCCGCGAACGCTCGCCGCGACGATGCACGACGGTCCCGTTGCCAGTCGCTTCAGGCCGGACGCCCGGCCTCAGGACCCCTGCGCGCCGACGCGTTCGAGGATCCACTCGCCCACCAGTTCGAGGACGGCCGGATTCATCGTCTCCTCGATCATGCCATACTCGGAAGGCAGCCCGGTGGTGCATTGCTGAAACAGGTGGTTCAGCCCGGGCAGCGCCCGGATCGTCACATCACGGTTGCCGCCTGCCTCCAG
>RFJS01000203.1 GCA_003694825.1 Verrucomicrobiota bacterium
GCCCTCACCTCCGCAACGATCCCGACTTCAACCGCGGCAACCCCGGCATCACCATCGTCATCCTCAAGCCATGAACACCACCGCCTCCACCGCCGAAAGCCCCTCGCCGAAAACCACCGAAACCATTCTGCTCGCCGTCACCGGCATGTCACCGGCCATCCTCACCGAGACGATCTGGGCGCTCGCTCATCCCGGTGCGCCTGCCGACGAACCGGTCATCCCCGACCGCATCGTCGCCGTCACCACCGCCGAGGGCCGCCACCGCCTCGAGGCGATCTTCACCCCCACCCCGCAACTCGAAAACCGCAGTCCCTGGGACGCCCTCCGCCGTGCGCTCGCCGCCGAAGGGCACGACCTGCGCGGCAAACTCCGCTTCGGCACCACCAGCGCCGACATCCGCGTCATCACCGCCACCGATCCGGACACCGCCCGCAGCCACGAACTCCCCGACATCCGCAATCGTGCGGAAAACGAGGCCGCCGCCGATTTCATCCTCGAGCAGGTCCGCGGCATCGTCGAAAACCCCGACACGAGACTCATCGCCTCCATCGCCGGCGGCCGCAAAACCATGAGCGCCCTGCTCTATGCCTGCATGACGCTCATCGGCCGCGAGGGCGACCATCTCACCCATGTGCTCGTCAGCGAGCCGTTTGAGTCCGTATCCGGTTTCTGGTTCCCCGGACAACCCGGCGGCCCGCTCACCGATCCCTCGGGAAACCCCGCCGATCCCCGGCAGGCTCTCGTGCAACTGGCCCACGTCCCGTTCGTGCCGCTGCGCAACCTCTTCCATCGCGAGCTCGGCCAGCCCGCCGGCTCCTTCCGCCGCCTCGTCGAAACCTGCCAGGTCAACGTCCGCGAAACCGTCGCCGAACGCATCCTCCTCGAAATCGAAACCACGCGGCCCGAATCACGCATCAACGGCACGCCCATCCGGCTCAGTGCCCGGGAGCATCTCGTTCTCCTCTATTTCGCCGAGCGTGTCCGCGCCGAAGAGCCCGTCCTCTCCGCCTACGACGAGGCGATCAACGGGCTCGATGCGTTCCGCAAAGCCATCCAGGCACAGGCACCTGACAATGATTGGAGCGACTGGCGCACCTCCGAGGCGCTTGCCAATCCGATCGACGAGCGTCAGCTCACCCGTTGCCTCAGCGAAATCCGCAGCAAGACCAAAAAGGCCGGCGGAGACGCCCCCTACCTCGCCACCCTCCTTCCCCGGAAAGGACGCTGCGCCCTCGATCTGCCCGCGGATCACATCCGCATCCTTCGCAAACCCAGGGAATAGGGCGTGATTTCACCGCCGCCGCGAACGTCGGCGGAGGTCCGAGACAAACACGGCGGCGCAAAGTTATGGCACCATCCGTGCCATGCAACACCGCCGCCCCGGAAAACACCGCCCCCGCCCGGCCCCGAATCGGCGCCGCGGACGCTCGGCTGACTCGTCCCCGGCCGACGCCAAGCCGACGCATCGCGTCCCCGACGTCTACTGCCCGGCATTCCTCAATCTCGTCGTCCCATCCGGAACACACCCGCGCATCGTCCTTCTCCGCGGCACCACACCGCCGACACGCGGCCGGGCCTGATCCATCGCCCGCCCCTTCCGCGACCAATCCGTATTCGCTCCTCACCCACAACCAGTCCGCCCCATGCACCTCACCCTTCTTCGCGACCTCTACAACGAAAACCCCGTGGCCCGCGCCTTCCTCGACCACGCCGCCTCCCGCGCCTACAACCAGCGCGAGACAAAAACCGACCGCGCCCTCGCCATCCTGCGTCCGACCATTCCCGACATCTCCCGCGGCGACATCGTCCGCCTCTTCCGTGAACTCGAAACCGCCGGCTGCGGCCGCTACATCGTCGGCCGCCATCAACACCCCTCCCGCTTCGCCTGGGACTACCCCATGCGCGACATCGGCCAGATTGCCTCCCGCGACCGCGAGCCCGACGAAGACGACGAAACCGCCTGCTTCGCCACCAGCACCGCTCCCGACATCGACACCACCGACGCCACCGCCCGGGCAACGGACGAGGACGACCCCGAAGACCTTCTCCGCTCCCACGCCTTTCCGCTGCGTTCGGACCTCGAGCTCACCCTCTCTCTTCCGCGCGACCTCACCCGCGACGAAGCCGTTCGCCTCGCCTTCTTCGTTCGCTCCCTCGCCGTATCCGAATAGCCATGCCCGCCACTCCAGACCCACGCACCGACCTCAACCACAATCTCTCCACTCTCTTCCCGCCAACCCCCACCATGAACGAACCGATCGCTCCCGACATCCTCACCCAACAGTGCCTTCGCCTCGGCCGGCACCTCCTCAACACCCTGCCGGCCGACATCGCCGCCCGGCTCAAACACAGCCGCAAAGTTATCCGGCACCAGACCCACGGCACCTGGATGTTCGAAATCTGGGACCGCCACCAGAACGCCCTCCTGCCGAAAAGCCACTTCAAATACTGCGTCGTCTACGACCCCGCCCACCGCAACAACCCGCGCCACAACGCCTACTTCCACGCCTGGCTCAACAAAGTCCGCATCTACCGCGACCGGACGGAAATCGTCGACCGGCTCGAGCGCGAGATCCGCGCCCTCGCCCTCCCCGGCCTGAAGATCGGCATCCGCGAGCGGGCCATCTCCATCGGCCGGGAATTCGACTGGCCGACCGACGGAGCCAGCCTCACCTCCGTCATCGCCCCGCCGCTCACCCGGCTCATCCAGGCGCTCCATCCGCTCCTTATCCCGATCATCGATCAGCTCGCCGCCAACCCCGCGCCGGACGGCGACCGCACCCCGCGTCCCTCGCTCGCCGGCGAGCGCCGGTCGCCGCCTTCGCGCGACTACACCCGCTCCATTCCGCCGACCTGGCGCATCGAGATTCTGGAGTCACAAAACCATCGCTGTGCCGCCTGTGGCGCCGACCTGCGCCAGACCGGCCATCACATCGACCACATCATCCCCTTCGCCCGCGGCGGCGGAAGCGGCCGCGAAAACCTCCAGGCCCTCTGCCCCGACTGCAACCTGCGCAAAGGCGCCCGCCTCCCCCACCAACCCGACACCCCCTGACCGCCACCCCATGAGCAAGCGTCGCCACCTTCCACCCGCCACCGATCAATCCACCCCCGACGACCACCTCGCCCCGGTCCTCGAATTCCTCCGCCGTCACGACATCGACCACGGCCCCGTCACGCCCGAATCATGCCCCTGGCGCGGCGCCATCCGCTCTGTCTCCCTCGGCCTCCAGCTCATCCACTTCACCGCCACCACCGCCGAGATCACCGCGACCGCCACCGCCCTCGCTCTCACCGTCCGCCTTCCCCTGCGCGCTCCCGCCGGCCTGCGCCCCCGCATCCTCGAATGCCTCCAGGCCCTCAACCTCACCGGCCACCACCTTCAGTTCCTCCTCGACCCGTCCGACGGCACCATCCTCTGCCGCCAGCTCATCGACTGTAGCGAAACCGCCATGACGGCCGAACGCTTCAACACCTGCTTCTGCCGCCAGCTCGTCGCTATCGACGGCATGGCCCTGGCCCTCTTCGCCATCCTCGGCGGCGGCGTGCGCCCCGAGTCGGCCCCCGAGCTCGCCCATGCCGCCGCCGTCGCCTTCTTTACCGACGCCCGCCTCTCGCCCCCACCCGGCGCCGATCCCTCCCGCAACTGACCGTCTCC
>RFJS01000204.1 GCA_003694825.1 Verrucomicrobiota bacterium
ACCAACAGCCATGAGCCGCCCCTCACTCCATCTCCTTCCCGAGCGCACCGGCGGCGCCGCGGAAAACATGGCCATCGATTTCCTCCTGCTCCGCCGCTACCCCTCTCCCGCTGAACTTCGACTGCGCCATTACACCTGGCGGCAGCCCGCCTTCACCTTCGGCTACGCCCAGAAAATCGCCTTCGTCCGCGCCAGCCTGCCGGCGGACGAAACCCTCGACATCACCCGTCGCCCCACCGGCGGCGGCCTCGTCGATCATCGCGACGACTGGACCTACGCGCTCGTCATCCCGCGCGGACATCCACTCTTCGACCGGCCGGGGCCGACGATCTATCGGCACATTCACACCGCGCTCGCCGACGCCCTCACCGAACACGGTGCGTGCGTCCGCCTCCAGGACCGCCCCCCCGAGACGCCGCCCGGCATCTGCTTCCAACGCCCCGAACGCGACGACATCGTCCACGCCGAGACCCGCCGCAAAGTCGCGGGAGCCGCGCTCAAGCGCACCAAACACGGGGTCCTTCTCCAGGGATCCATCTGGCGGCCGGCCACCCCGGAAACCACCAACTGGGAAACCCTCACCGAAACCTTTGCAAAGCACCTCGGCACCTGCCTCGAGGCCGAGCCCACCCCCACCGGATGGCCCGAATTCACCATCGAAGAGGAAGAGGCGCTCATCGACCAGTTCGCCTCGACCGAGTGGATCGAAGCGCGTTGAGCGCCCGAACGCGCACACGCTCACTCTCCGCCGGCCGCCGCCTCGAGCCACACGTGCTTCCACGGGTGCTGATCGAGAATATTCGGATTCCACCCTCGCACCGCCGGATGCACCAGCTCCACGGAAGCGTAGTGGCAGATCGGCACCACCGGTGCCTCGCGTGCAATAATCGCCTCGAGCCGCGCGTAGACCTGCCGGCGCTCCGCATCATCGGGCATGTCCAACGCCGCCCGCACCAGGCTGTCATACTCCGCATCGGAAAAGCCGGTCCGGTTATTGCCCCCATCGGTCACCAGCAGATCCAGAAACGAAAGTGGATCCGCGTAATCCCCCGCCCAGATGCTGATCGCGAGATCATAATCGAGCGTATTCACTGAATCGAGATACACCTTCCACTCCTGATTGCGCAACCGCACCTCCACGCCCAGCTCCACCCGCCACATCTCCTGAATCGCCTCGGCCACCAATTGGCCGTTTTGAGAAGTCGGATACAACATCGACAGCGGAGGCAGGCCCGCTCCTCCCTCATGGCCGGCCTCGGCCAGCAGCGCCCTCGCCGCCGCCGGATCGTGGAAAAACCCGGCCGGCGGCTCAAACCCGTCCACCGGCGGCGTCAGCGCCCGTGCCGGAATCTTCCCGCCACGCAGCACCCGCTGCGTCAACGCCTCACGGTCGATCGCCAGTCCCAGCGCCCGCCGCACCCGCGCATCCGCCAGCGCGCTCCGCGTCACATTCGCCCGCAAATACATCGTCCCGAAAAACGGGCTGATTCGCAGCACCTCGGGGCGCTCACGCCGATAGGCGTCGATTCGGCCCAAAGGCACCGAAGTCGCGATGTGCAGCTGCCCGGCCCGAAACATTCTCTCTTCCGCATCCTGACTCTCCACCGGGTAAAACACGATCCGCTTCAACCGCACCCGCTCCCGATCCCAGTAGGTCGG
>RFJS01000205.1 GCA_003694825.1 Verrucomicrobiota bacterium
CCGCTGTCGGCGAGAAAGGACTTCCCGAAGAGCCATCCGGGAAAGAGCTCGAGATTGAGCCCGACGCGCCCGACCCACGCCTCGGGGAGCGGCTCTTCGAGATCGACGATGATCCGGAAGGCGCCGCCCGGACCGTCCGCCTCCACCCGGACATCGTAGCTGAACTCGAGATCCGGATACTCGATGGGGTTGAACCCCTTGCGGTTTTTCCCGGGATCGGGATACCGCATGCGCACGCTGATCGACTGCGCCGCGGGATCGACCCGGCGCTCACCGGCGGCCGGAACCGGCTGCCACTGTCCCGGAGTGGGCTCGAGGCGGAGATCACCGTTGGTCGCGACGCGCCGGCCGTGCTGAATAATGCCGACACCCCCCTGATGCCCCTCCGGATAGAAATCGTGGGCGAGCATGACGTTGAGGCCCGGCATCTCCAGATACTCGAGGGCGTTGAGGCGCAGGCCTTGCCGGTGGCGCGCCGTCATGACCCAATCCACGATCTCCATACAGGCCCGCCCGTTGTGATAGGGACACTTCCAGAAGCTCAGCGGCGACGCCGGCAACACCTCGCCGGAGGCGGTGACGGCGCGATGCCACTCGCCGCGCTCCCGGTCGACGAGGTGGTTCTCGATAAAAGCCCACATGCGCTCCGCCGCCTCGTAGAAGCGATCGTCTCCGGAAATACGCCACGCACAGAGAAAGCCGACGACCCCCTCGGCCTGCGGCCACCACTCCTTGTTGGTATTGGTCACGCGGTCCCCCTCGCCCTCGTAGAAGAGACCGCCGTCGGCATCGACGGCTTCCGCAAGCGTGGCCTCCGCGATGCGCACCGCCGCCTCATGGGCCGACGCGATGAGATCGGCATCACCGAGCACCTCCGCCGCCTCCACCATCAGCCAGGCGGCCTCGATGTCGTGGCCATACGAGATGCCGTTGGAAGTCGGCTGCCAGTCCGCCGTGAAGAAGAGGCCGAGATGGCCGCGCTGCCGGTCGAGGACCTTGTGAAGCATGATGTCGACCAGGGACCGCTGCGCCTCGCGCAACGCCGCATCCGGCCAGACACGCATCAGGTTGGTGTAGGCCTCCATGACGTGGAGCAGCGTGTTCTGGGACTTCTCGCCGAGCCCGACATCCATGACCGCCGCCGTCGATGGATCGAGACGCCGCCAGTCGGCGGAGAAAAGCTCGAAGTAACCGCCGTGCTCCCGGTCCCGGGTGTGCCGCTCGAGCCGGCGGAAGATATCGATGGCGAAATCCAGCGCCTCGCGGTCGCCGGTCGCGAGGTGGTATTCGGCGAGGGCATAGATGCCGAAGGCCTGGCCGTAGACCTGCTTGTGATCCTCCAGCACGCGGCCATCCGGATCGACCGCCCAGTAGAGCCCGCCGTGCTCGTGGTCGCGAAACCGGCCGACGAGGTCGGCATAGGCCCGGTGGGCCATCTCGAGGTAGCCGGCATCCGGCCAGCGCCGGTGGGCCGCCGAAAAGGTCCAGAGGATGCGGCTGGTCAGCAGCGCGCCGCGCGGCGCATCCATTTTTTCGCGACCATCCGGTCCGATCTCGCCGACGAAGCCGCCGTGGCGGCGGTCAGGCGCGTGCTGCTGCCACCAGGGCAGGATATCGCCGCGCAGTTCGGCTTCGGCCCGCGAGGCGAAGGATTCAAGACGTTCCAGAGTCATGGCAGAGAGTTGAAGCGTAGTGGCGCAGGCGGCCGCTGCGACCGCAAGGGCGGCGACACGCGCCCGGAAGAAGACTGGGGAGCACATGGGGAGAGAGAGACGGGATTGTGGAGCTGTGTTGTGTTTATCAATACCGCTGAAGCAGTTCGAGCATGCGGCGGTCGAGGCGATGACCCCGGAAGTCTTCATAGTCGACGTCCCGGCGGCCGCTGTCGAGCACACCGAACGGCCCGCGAAAATTCCAAAGCGCCCACCCCCAGCCGGCCTCGCGCCAGAGGGTGAGCAGGTCCTCCATCCACGCCAGCGCCACGGCATGCGGCGTGGTGTTGAAACATCCCCATTCGCCCACATGCACGGGCACGCCGCGGGCGACGAGCGGCTGCCAGCGGTCGATCAATTTGGCGCGGAGCCGCCCGCGATCCCAGACCACACCGGAGGCGTCGCGCATCGGCCAGGCGGGCGGCTCGACGGATTCGAACTCCTCCGGCGGCACCCAGTCCGCGGTGTAATGGCTGACCATCTTCGGCAGGTAGCCGCGCGTGCTCTGCACCAGGCCGAGGTCCGCCACCTCCTCGACCGGCGCCTGCCCGAGATCGGCGCCGTCGACAAAAATCAGGCGGTCCGGATCCACTTCGCGGATGGATTTCACGAGATGCTCGATGACCTCGAGATACGCCCCGCGGTCACGCCGGTCCCGAAGGAAAGGGGGCTCGTTGAGCAGGTCGAAGCTCAGGTGTTCGCTCCGGATGCCGCGATAGCGGTGGGCCAGAAAACGCCAGTGATAGGCCGCGGCCTCGAGCGCGCGGCGGCGGGACTCGGCCGAACGCGTGAACAACCGGTCGGGCTCGAGATCCCCGCCATTGACGCAATAGCCCGGAATCCGGTGGAGGTTCAGGTTGATGTGAAGGCCGAAGCGGCGGCCCCATTCGATGGCGCGATCGACCGGCTCCAATTCCTCTTCGACGATGTAGAACCAGTCGTTTCTGTCGGACCAGCACCAATACGAAAGCGGAAGCCGCACGAAGTCGAATCCCCACTCGGCCA
Organism: Verrucomicrobiota bacterium; assembly: GCA_003694825.1. Classification (GTDB taxonomy): domain Bacteria; phylum Verrucomicrobiota; class Verrucomicrobiia; order Opitutales; family Opitutaceae; genus J108. The sequence goes on from RFJS01000205.1 coordinate 2,718, forward strand.
TCCAGATGAAATCCGCCTCGCGAAAGGCCGTGCCGCGCCGGCCCTCGGCCATCTCCGTGAGGTTGAAACCACGCCAGCGGGGAATGACCGGCTGCCGGCCGGGCTTCCCTGGCTTGACGGAGGATCTGCATGAATCTGTCCGGTGCATAACAACAAAGGAACCTCCCGCGCACCCGAAGCCACCCGTCTCCGGAATGGCACGCTCAGTGGAGACCGGCGGCCGCGTGAAGACGCAGGCGAGGGTGGCGGTCAGGGGAGAGTCCTTTTCGTTTGGCTACCGCCCCAGCATAGGGCGGTGGCGAGCCGCGACGAATGAGTTTGGTTACCATCCGTTTGAGCCCCTTTTCCCGCCGCAAGTCCGCGCTCCGGCACCTAAAGAGGGGAAGGCGAACCCCGGCCGCGCCCGCGCGGCGTTCGGCCGCCGTCATTGCCCTCGCCATCCGGGGCAGCGAGCCTCGCCAGCCGCCGCCTCCCCCGAGTCCACCCCGCCCTCGTGCGGGGCGATCCGTTCGTTCGAGTGGACGGCCCGACTTTGCCGGAAAACCGCCCCGCCACCCCCTCGGACCCGCCGCCACCTCGGGGGACACGCCCGGCTCCTATAACGAAAGACTGGGATAGAATTCGATGACCACCGGGGGCACGGCCATCGTCTCGCCCCGTATCACGAAACGCGGAGCCCGGCCGCCCCCCTCCACAACCCGACGGCCCCCGCAAAACCATTCGATCGCCATGCCCTCACCCGATACGCAATTCTCTGCGTCCGCCGCTTCGAAGACCAGCGGCTCGTCCGCCTACGGCCACTTCGACGACGCCGCGCGCGAATACGTCATCACCCGCCCCAACACACCGCGGTCGTGGACGAACTACCTCGGCGACACCGAGTTCGGGGCCATCATCTCCAACAACGCCGGCGGCTACTCCTTCCTGCGCTCGGCCGCCGACGGGCGTTTTCTGCGCATGCGTTACAACAACGTCCCCATGGACCAGCCGGGACGCTACTTCTACCTGCGCGATCGCGACGACGGCGATTTCTGGAGCGCCTCCTGGCAGACCGTCGGCAAGCCCCTCGACCAGTATCGCAGCATCTGCCGCCACGGGACCGCCTACACCATCATCGAATCCGAATACAGCGGCATCCGCACCGAGGCGACCTACTTCGTCCCGTTGGGCCAGAAGTTTGAATACTGGCGGCTGAAAATCACCAACAACCGCCCCTCGCCGGCCCGCCTCTCCCTGTTCACCTACTGCGAATTCACCAACCACTGGAACATCGATCAGGACCAGTTCAACCTGCAGTATTCGCAGTATATCGGGCGCGCCCGCTTCCAGGACGGCTTCATCGAGATGGCCGTCAACGACAACCTCCCGCACGACTGGGCCAACATCAAACGTGACGGCAACGCCATGCTCAGCTGGAAGACGCTCGTCGGCGCGGATATCGTCGGCTTCGACCTCAGCCGCGAGCAGTTCATCGGCGCCTACGGCAGCTACGCCCGGCCCGATGTCATCGCCGCCGGCGCATCGAAAAACTCCATCTCCTACGGCGACAACTCCTGTGGTTCGCTGCACGCCCATGTCGATCTCGCGCCCGGCGAGAGCCGCGAAGTGCTCGTGCTGCTCGGCGTCGGCGAGGCCCACAAAGAGGGCAGCATCGCCCGCGCCGCGTATGGCCGGCTCGAGCGCGCCACGGAAGAGCTGGAGAAGCTCAAGGCCCACTGGCACGCCCGCCTCGACCGCCTCCAGGTCAAGACGCCCGACCGTGACTTCGACTCGATGGTCAACGTCTGGAACGCCTACAACTGTCTCATCACCTACGCCTGGTCGCGTTCGGCCTCCTTCGTCTACAACGGCCACCGCAACGGCCTCGGATTCCGCGACACCGTCCAGGACATTCTCGGCGTTCTCCCCATGATCCCCGAGGAAGCCGGTCGGCGCCTCGAGCTGATGCTCTCCGGCCAGTTCTCCAACGGCGGCGCCCTTCCCGTGGTCAAGCCCTTCGACCACAAGCCCGGCGCCACGCCGATGATCCCGCCCGAGGAGTTTCGCTCCGACGACTGCCTTTGGTTTTTCAATACCGTGCCCGCCTACGTCGCCGAGACGGGGGACCTGTCCTTCTACGACAAGGTCATCCCCTACGCCGACCAGGGCGAGGCCACCGTGTTCGGTCACCTGCGCCGGGCGCTCGAATTCAACCTCGAGCGCACCGGCGCGCACGGCCTGCCCTGCGGCCTCGCCGCCGACTGGAACGACTGCCTGCAACTCGGCTACCACGGCGAGAGTCTGTTCGTGGCCTTCCAGGTGCGCTATGGCCTCGAGGTCTACCGGGAAATCGCCGAGCGTCTCGGCCGTGCGGAAGAAGCCGAATGGGCGCGGACCCAGCGCGAAGCGCTCGACGAAAAGATTCAGCAATACTGCTGGAGCAAGGACCGCTTCATCTGGGCGATCGCCGAGGACGGCACGGTCTACGGCACCCACGACGCCAAAGAGGGGGCGATCTACCTGAACACCCAGGTGTGGGCCGTCATCTCCGGTGCCGCCACCCGCGAGCAGGCCGAAACCTGCATGGAATCCCTCCGCCGGCTCCTCGCCACCGAATACGGCGTCCAGCTCTGCGCTCCGCCGGTGCTCACCATGCCGACCGAGATCATGAAGGCGCGCCTCTTCAACGCCGGCTGCAAGGAAAACGCGGGCATCTTCAATCACCCCCAGGGGTGGGTGGTCATGGCCGAGTGCCTGCTCGGCCGCGGCAACCGCGCCTGGGAATACCACTGCGCCTACATGCCGGCGAAATTCAACGACAAGGCCGACATCCGCGGTTCCGAGCCCTACGTGCACTGCCAGTCCACCCACGCGCCCTACAGCCCCTACTTCGGAGCCGCCCGGGTGCCGTGGCTCTCCGGCACCGCCGCCTGGGCCTACTACTCCGCCACCGCCCACATCCTCGGCATCCGCGCCGAGATCGACGGCCTGCGCATCGAGCCCTGCATCCCCGACTCCTGGGACGGCTTCTCCGTCACCCGCGTCTTCCGCGGACGGCGCGTGGAAATCACCGTCTCGAACCCCCACCACGTGGAAACCGGCGTGAAGGCCATCACCGTGGACGGCTCTCCCGTCGAAGGCACCCTCGTCCCGAGTGAGCGCCTCGGCGACGGCTCCCGCATCGAGGTCACCCTCGGCTGAATACACACCTCACCGCACGACAACCCGAATTCATGAGCAAACGTTACGGTCACTTCGACGACGCCAACCGCGAGTATGTCATCACCGATCCCGCCACGCCGTGGCCATGGATCAACTACCTCGGCACCGAGGACTTCTTCTCGCTGATCTCCAACACCGGCGGAGGCTACTGCTTCTACAAGGACGCAAAGTTCCGCCGCATCACGCGCTTCCGCTACAACAACGTCCCCATCGACGCGGGCGGCCGCTGCTTCTACATCCGCGACGGCGAGACGATCTGGTCGCCCGGGTGGAAGCCGATGAAGACGCCCCTCGACCACTACGAGTGCCGGCATGGGATGAACTACACCCGCCTCACCAGCCGCAAGGACGGGGTGGAGGCATCCGTGCTCTTCTTCGTCCCGCTCAAGACCTGGGCCGAGGTCCACAAGCTCACCCTCACCAACACCACGGACGCGCCGAAGAAGCTCCAGGTTTTCTCCTTCATCGAGTGGGCGCTCTGGAACGCCGCCACCGACATGGAGAACTTCCAGCGCAACCTCTCCACCGGCGAAGTCGAGATCGACGGATCGGTCCTTTATCACAAAACCGAATACCGCGAACGCCGCGACCACTACGCCTACTACTCGGTCAACGCCCCCATCGCCGGCTTCGACACCGACCGTGAAGCCTTCATCGGCCTGCACAACGGCTTTCACGAGCCGCAGGCCGTCCTCGAGGGACGTCCCCGCAATTCCGAAGCCCACGGCTGGTCGCCCATCGCCTCGCATTGCCTCGAGGTCGAGCTGCAGCCCGGCGAGAGCCGCGACTTCGTCTTCGTGCTCGGCTACGTGGAAAACCCGGAAGAGGAAAAGTGGGAGAGCAAGGGCGTGATCAACAAGACGCGCGCCCGCGAGACCATCGCCCGCTTCGACACCGCGGAAAAGGTCGACGCCGCGCTCGCCGAACTGCGCGCCTACTGGGACCGTCTCCTCGAGGTCTTCCGCCTCGAGTCCGGCGACGAGAAGCTCGATCGCATGGTCAACATCTGGAACCAATACCAGTGCATGATCACCTTCTGCTTCTCGCGGTCGGCCTCCTACTTCGAAAGCGGCATCGGCCGGGGCATGGGCTTTCGCGATTCCAACCAGGACCTCATCGGCTTCGTCCACCAGATCCCCGAGCGGGCCCGCCAGCGCATCCTCGACATCGCCGCCACCCAGTTTCCCGACGGAGGCTGCTATCACCAATACCAGCCGCTCACCAAGCGCGGCAACAACGACATCGGCGGCGGCTTCAGCGACGACCCGATGTGGCTCATCCTCGGCACGGTCAGCTACATCAAGGAGACCGGCGACTTCTCCATCCTCGACGAGAGCGTGCCCTTCGACAACGACGAGAGCCTGGCCCGCCCCCTCTTCGACCACCTCACCGTCTCCTTCGACCACGTCGTCAACAACCTCGGCCCCCACGGCCTCCCGCTCATCGGCCGCGCCGACTGGAACGACTGCCTCAACCTCAACTGCTTCTCGAAGGATCCCAACGAGTCCTTCCAGACCACCGAAAACAAGACCGAGGGATCGAAGGCCGAGTCCCTCATGATCGCCGGCCTCTTCGTCGTCTACGGCCGCGAATACGTCCAGCTCTGCCGCGTGCTCGGCAAGGACGCCGAAGCCGACCGCGCCCAGCGCCACGTCGACGCCATGGTCGAGGCCGTGAAAAAGCACGGCTGGGACGGCGCCTGGTTCCTGCGGGCCTACGACTACTTCGGCAACAAGGTCGGCAGCCACGAAAACGAGGAGGGCCAGATCTTCATCGAATCCCAGGGCTGGTGCACGATGGCGGAGATCGGCAAGGAGGAAGGCCTGTGCGAGCGCGCCCTCGACTCCGTGAAGGAGCGGCTCGACTGCGAATACGGCATCGTGCTCAACAACCCGCCCTTCAGTCGCTACTACATCGAATACGGCGAGATCTCGTCCTACCCGCCCGGATACAAGGAAAACGCCGGCATCTTCTGCCACAACAACCCGTGGATCATGATCGGCGAGACGCGCCTCGGCCGCGGCGACCGCGCCTGGGAATACTACCGCAAGATCTGTCCCGCCTACCTCGAAGACATCAGCGAACTGCACAAGACCGAGCCCTACGTCTACGCGCAGATGATCGCGGGGAAAGACGCCTACAAGCCGGGCGAGGCCAAGAACTCGTGGCTCACCGGCACCGCCGCCTGGAACTACTACGCGATCACGCAATACATCCTCGGCATCCGTCCCGACTACCACGGGCTCATCATCGAACCGGTCATCCCCTCCGACTGGCCGGGCTTCCGCGTCACCCGCAAATTCCGCGGCGCCACCTACCGCATCACCGTCGAGCGCGGCGGTGAAGGCGGCGCGCTCTACCTCGACGGACAGCGCCTCGAGGGCAACCGCGTCCCCCTCGCCGAGCCCGGCAGCG
>RFJS01000206.1 GCA_003694825.1 Verrucomicrobiota bacterium
CCACCAACGCGACGCCGCTCCCGGCACCCACTCCCCCTCCTCTTGCGGCGACCAGATATAGACCGGTATCACCGCGGCGCGCCGCCCCAGGGCGAAGGCAAGCGCGGGATTGTCCGTGAGACGAAGATCCTGGCGAAACCAGACGAGCGTCGGAGAAGAATTGGGCATGGCGTCGAGCGAGACGGCCGGCGGCCGCTCCTCCCCGCACTGTGCCCCCGCCCCCAGTTTGCGTAAAGCCCGCCTACACGATTTCCCGATAAAGCGCCTCGTAGGCGCGAGCCGCCTTCTCCCAGGAAAAGTCGCGCCGCATACCGTTGCGGATCGCCCGCGCCATCAGCTCGCGGTTCGCATACAGATCGACCGCCCGGCGATACCCCCGGATCACGCCGCGAACGTCCGGACGCACCACGATGCCCGTTCCGTTCTCCGGATCCTCCTCGATATCCGTCACCGTATCCACGAGACCACCGACATTCGAGACGACCGGCACCGTGCCATAACGCATGGAATACATCTGATTGAGCCCGCACGGCTCGAAGATCGACGGCATGAGAAAGAAGTCCGCCCCCGCCTCGATCAGGTGACTCAGCGCTTCATCGTGGCTGCTGTCGTGGTAGATATTTTCCGGATACTTCTCCCTCGCCTCCGCCAGCGCCGCCTCGTAATCGCGGTCCCCATTGCCGAGGATGACCAGCCGGATGCCCAGCTTCGCGAGCGCATCGACCGAGCCCAGCACCAGATCGATCCCCTTCTGATGGGCCAGGCGACACACCATGCCCATGAGCGGACCTTTGTCCTCCGGCGCAAAACCGCAGTGCTCGAGGAGCGCGCGGCGACACACCGCCTTGCCCGAGAGATCCTCCACGGAATAGCGCGCCGGCAGATGCGGATCAGTCTCGGGATTCCAGATTTCCGTATCGATGCCGTTGAGGATGCCGACCAGATCGCCCCCGCGCGAGCGCACCACGCCGTCGAGCCCCGCCCCATAAGTCGACGTGCGAATTTCGCGGGCATAATTCGGGCTCACCGTCGTGATGCGATCCGCGAAAACCAGCCCCGCCTTGAGCATGTTCATCTGCCCGTAAAACTCGACGCCCTCGACATTGAAAAACTCGTCCGGGAGATTTGTCAGGGCAAACTCGCGCCGGGGAAACACGCCCTGAAAGGCGATGTTGTGAATGGTCAGCACCGTGCTCAGAGCCAGCGTCGTGCCCGTCTGCGCCTCGGCCGCGCGCAACAACACCGGCACCATCCCCGCCTGCCAGTCGTGGCAGTGAACGACATCGGCCTTCAGCTTGAGCAGGCGAAGGATCTCCACCACGGCCTTGTCGAAAAAGATGAACCGCGCCGCGTTGTCATCGTAGTCCATCGTCCCCACCCCGTAGGGATAGGTCCGGTCGAAAAACTCGTCACGCCGCACGACATAAAGCGTCTCCCCCGCCGCCAGATCGAGGGCGTAGACCTCGCCGCGCACATCGCGATCCCCCAGCTCGACCAGCAACTCCAGCACCCGCCGGGCCGATGCGAAACCCGGATGCTCCATCACGGCGCGATACCCCGGGATGATCACGGACACTTTGTGCCCGAAACGCGCCAGAGTCTTCGCCTGAGAGGCAACTGAATCCGCAAGCCCACCTGTCTTGATGAACGGAAACAGCTCGCTTGCGACGTGAACAATTTTCATGAACGTCCTTCCTAAACCGTATCGGCCCGACCGAAGGCAACACGAATTGGTCCGGCCCACCACCCTATGAATCTGCGCGAAAGCATCCTGAAACGACTCGGCCAGTCCGGCTACGTCCCTGAAACTCCCGCCGAACTCGCCACCGCACTCGGCATTCCCCGCCGCCGGCGCCGGCGGCTCATCACCGAACTCAAGGCGCTCGAATCCGAGGGCGTCATCGCCCGCGTCAAGGGCGACCGCTACTGCCTGCCCTCGGACGCCGACCTCATCACCGGCCGCATCCTCTTCCGGCAGACCGGCTCCGCCATGCTCATCCCGGAGACCGAACCGGGCCAACCCGACGCCGAGCCGATCGAAATCGCCGCCGAAGACACCGGCGTCGCCATGCACGGCGATCGCGTCGTGGTGCGCCTCAGCGACCGCCCCCGCCGCGGCCACCGCCGCGTGCCCGAGCGCATCGCCGCGCGCCGCACCGGCCGGGTCATCCGCATCCTCGAGCGCGCCCGGGACACCATTACCGGCACCCTCCAGCGCACCCGTTACTTTTGCTATGTCGTGCCGGATGATCCGCGGCTGGTAAACGACATCTATGTCGCCGATCCGCGCGAGACCCCGCTCAAACCGCGGCCGAAGGTCGGCGACAAGGTCGTCGTGCGCCTGCAGGAGTGGACGCAGAGGCATGTCAATCCCGAGGGCGAAATCATCGAAGTGCTCGGGCGCACCCACGACCCCGACGCCGAGCTCAAGGCAATCCTTCGCAAATATAACCTCTCGCTGGAGTTCCCCAGGGCGGTGCTCGATGAAGTCGCCCAGATCCCCGACCGCGTCCGCCCCGCCGACCGGCGCAACCGGCTCGACATCCGCTCGGTCCCGACACTCACGATCGACCCGGACGACGCGCGCGATTTCGACGACGCCCTCTCCCTGGAAACGCTCGAAAACGGCGACCTGCGCATCGGCATCCACATCGCCGACGTCTCCTTCTACGTGCGGCCCGGTTCGCAGCTCGATCGCGAGGCCCAGAAACGGGGAAACTCGACCTACCTCGTCGGCACCGTCATCCCGATGCTGCCGCCGGACCTCTCCAACGGCATCTGCAGCCTCAAGGAGGGCGTCGACCGGCTCACCAAGTCCGTCTTCCTCACCTTCACGGCACGCGGGCGCCTCAAAGAAACCCGCTTCGCCAACACGGTCATCCGCAGCCGCAAGCGCCTCACCTACAAACAGGCCTACACACTGTTGAAGGAAGACAGCAACCAGGCCTTTCGCGCCCTGCCCTCCCCGCCCGAACACCAGACGGGCTTTTCCGGTCGCGCCCCCGCCGAACTGTCCAACCGCGAAATCAACCAGCTGCGCGAGATGGTGCGCACGCTCTGGTCGGTCGCCTCGCGCCTGCGGGAGGCCCGCCTGAAGAAGGGCAGCCTCGACCTCGACATGCCGGAGACGAAAGTCTTCGTCAACGAAGAGGGCTACGCCGACCGTATCGAAAAAGTCCTTCACGACGAGAGCCACCAGCTCATCGAGGAGTTCATGCTCGCCGCCAACGAAGCGGTGGCCAAGGCCCTGCGGCGGGCCAACCTCCCCGCCATCTACCGCGTGCACGACAAGCCGGACGAAGACCGCCTCGATGAGTTGCGCGAGTTTCTCGCCACCTTCGGCGTGGAGTGCGGCGACCTCTCCGTGCGCGCCGAGATGGTCCGCACCCTCGCCAAACTCCGCGACCACCCTCAGGGCTATCTGCTGCGCACCCAGGTGCTGCGCAGCCTGAAAAAGGCCTGCTATCGCGCGCGTCCCGACGGCCACTACGGCCTGAACAAGCGCGACTACCTGCACTTCACCTCCCCGATCCGCCGCTACGCCGATCTCGTGGTGCACCGGATCTTCGTGCACCACCTCACCCGCAACCTCGGCCAGCCGCCGGTGCGCGGCGCCAAGGCCGACTATCCGATCGCCAAGGTCACCTCCATCGCCGACCACCTCAGTATCACCGAGGTCAACAGCACCGAAGCCGAGCGCGAGTCGGTGAAGGTGAAGCTGCTCGAATTCTTCGAGCGGGAGCTGAGCAAGCGTGAAAAGACCCGCTTCGAGGCCGTCATCATCGAGACGCGCAACCACGGCATGTTCGTGGAGCTGACCGAATCGATGGCCTTCGGCCTCGTGCACATCTCCACCCTTCGCGACGATCTGTATTTCCTCTCCAAAGACGGAACGGCGCTCGTCGGCCGTCGCACGAAGAAACGCTACGAGACGGGGCAGATCATCCAGGTCGTCGTCTCGAGAGTCGATCGTTTCAAACGGCAGATCGACTTCAAAGTCGCCGAAGAGCCGGCTCCGGCCGAGCGAGCACCGCGAAAGCGCGGCGAAAAGCGCGGCCGGAAGAGCCGCCGTCGGAAGCGCTGAGCCTCGCCGCCGCCTGCCCGACGCAAAACCCGGCCGACCGACTTGCGCAGCCGCGGTTTTCCCGCAGGATGCCGCCTCAAGCCTCGATAACGCCTCACACAGCCATGCAACACTACAACTTCCAGAAACGGTTCAAAGACGTCTACAATCGCGCGCTCGACGCCTACCGCAGCGGTGTCCGCGATGCCGACGCGCTCCTCGACGAGGCCGACACGGCCTTTCTCGCCTCGATCGGCGCGAACGCCCAGCACATGTTTGACTACGTCGAGGACGCCCTCAACGGCGGCGAGCCGGATTTCGAGACGGCGTTGATGATCGAAGCCGTGCGCCGGGACTACTTTCTCACCATTCAGAAGGGCGTCCCCTCGGGCAACGTGCTCGATGCCTCCACTCTCCCGGGCAAGGAGGAAGCGATCAACGGCATCGTCTGGCTGCCCCGCATCATGCCGAAGGCCCGGGCCAAGCTCAGGGGCGAGTTGCCGCCGTCGCTGATGTATTGCTGTGGTGGCGACCGCAACTTCTTCAAGACCCACGACATTCATCCGGCGGAGTTCCTGCGCGCGGTGTGGGCCTATGAGCAGGATGACGAAAAGCTCGTGGCGTGGGTCGAAGCTCGATCCAGGGCTACGAAGGCCCAATCGGCCTCCGCGGCCGGAAGCGCGCCCGCCGGGTAAGCGCACACCAGAAGCGAAGCGCCTCCGCTTCCATCTGGAGGCCGAAAAAGAAAGCGCCCGCCGAGACGACGGGCGCTTTGTCATCAATGGAGGCGGCGCTGCGCCATCAGCTCTCGGCCCGCTCGCGGGCGTCCTCGAGGATGGCGTCGCGGAAGGCGTTGAGGGCGGCCTCGGTATCCCGCTTCACCTTCGGAAGCTGGCGGGCGCTTTTCACGTCGGCCCGCGCGAAGAGGTAGAACTTGATCTTCGGCTCGGTGCCGCTGCCGCGAACCGCGTAGCTGAATCCGTTGGCGAGGTCCACGAAGTAGAGATCCTGAGCGGGAATCCGCTCGCCGTCGGCGTCCTTGATCACCTGGCGGCCGAAATCGCGGAAGCCGGTGACCTTCACGCCGTTGATTTCCTTCGGCGGGTTCGAGCGATAGGTGTCGAGGATGCGCTTGATCTTCGCGGCGCCGGCCGCGCCTTCAAAGTAGATCTGCCCGATCCCCTCCTGGAAGTAGCCATACTTCAGATAGATGGCGTCGAGGAGCTGATCGATGGTTTTGCCCTGGCGCTTGGCATCCGCCGCGAGTTCGCAGAACATCAGGCAGGCGGCGTTGCCGTCCTTGTCGCGGACGTTGTCGTTGGGCAGGTAGCCGTAGCTCTCCTCGCTGCCGAAAACGTAGAAGGTGCTGTGCTTGAGCAGAAGCCTGGCGCGGGTGGCATAGTCGGTCGCATCGTAGTCGATGGCGATGCCGGTCTTTTTCTTCAACTCCGCCTTGAGCTTCTCCTCGTATCCACGAATCTTCGACCCGATCCACTTGAAGCCGGTGAGCGTGTTGATCACCTTCAGGCCATGAGCCTTGCCGATGGCGTCCTGCAGCGGCGAGGTGACGAAGGTCTTGATGAGCGCGGCCCGCCGGGTGCCCTTCTTCGGCAGGATGCCGAGCTTTTTCATCTTCGAGATACGATACTCGGCGAGGAGTGCGCCGACCTGGTTGCCGGTGAGCAGGAGCATGTCTCCCTTTTTCGTGCGAACGGCCGTTCCCATGCGGTCGCAGTCGGGGTCGGTGCCCATGACGATGTCGGCCTTCGTGCGCCTGGCGAGCGTCACGGCGCGCGAAAGGGCTTCGGCATTCTCCGGGTTGGGCGACTTGACGGTGGGAAAGCGCGGGTCGTGCTCGGACTGGCGCTTGTCGACGCGGTAGTCGATGCCGAGCTTCTTGAGCACGGGCTCGGTGGCGATGCCGCCCACGCCGTGGATCGGGGTGAAAACCGCCTTCAACTTCGACTTTTTGAATACAGAGGGGTCGATGACCGCGCTCTCGAGCGCGGCGTGGTAGGCGGCGTCGACCTCCTCACCGAGCACGGTGACGCGCGAGAGATCGACCTCGAGATGCTCGGCGGTGGCCGAGAGCGGAACGGCGTTGACCTCGGCGATGATGCCCTGGTCATGCGGCGGGACGACCTGCCCGCCGTCCTGGAAATAGGCTTTGTATCCGTTGTCGTGGGGCGGATTGTGGCTGGCGGTGATGACCACGCCGCAATGCGCCTTGAGATAGCGAACACTGAAGCTGAGCTGCGGCGTCGATCGCGGCCCCGGGTAGATGAAGGCGTTGCCCCCCAGGCGGGTCCAGGTGGAGGCGGTCAGTTCGCAGAACTGACGCGAGAAGTGGCGCACATCATGAGCGATGACGATGGTCGGGACATCCGGACGGCCGTTCTCCCGTAGCCACTTCGCGGTGTAGTTGAAGAGCCCGATCGTGGCGCGCGTGACGGTGAATTCGTTGAGCAGATTGCTGCCGACATTCGGATGCTCCGGCGTCCCTTTCTCGCTCGGGCGGCCGGTCTCGGCCTTGGTGGTGACTGCGCCGATGGTGCGCCCGCGCATGCCCCCCGTGCCGAAGGCGAGGTAGCGGTAGAAGCGATCGTTGAGCTCGTCGTAGGCCTTCTTTTTGAGCAGCTCGTCGATCGCGGCGAGCGCCCACTTCGGCAGGACGCCGGAGCTGACCCACGCCTCGAGATTCTCAACCGTGCTGTCGAGCAGCTTGCCGGTTTTTTTTGCCGTACGGATCCGTGCAAGGAGGTCTTTGGCCATGGCCTTGATCAAGTGATGTCTTGCCCTCGACTCAAGGCCCAAAACGGCCGGAAGCACGTGACAGAAGGCTCCGAGGCGGAAGGACTTCCGCAATCTCGCCGCCGCCGGCGCGCCTCAAGCGAGCACGAGGCCGTCCCGGATCTCGGGCTTCGGATCGAGCGCGGCCCAGGATTCGGCAAAGGAATCCTCGTCGGTGGCGAAGGTCGGTGCGATCTCGATCGCGATCGTCGGCACACCGTTTTCATCGACGGGCACAGCGATGCCGCTGGCGTTCATCCAGCGGGCGAAGAGCTTGAGCTGATCGGCCCGACAGGTGGCTGGCGAATCGATGCCCTCGGCGTTCTTGACCGGGCTGAATTCATCCGAGCGCTTCGTCTCGACCACGATCGGGTTCTGCGCGAACGGCAGCGCGTCGAAGACGAACATCTCGAACTTCACGCCGTTGGGCTGTTCCGGCTTGTGCGTAGCGCCGGCGTCGTCGACAAAGGGGATCTTCTTTTCCGCCCGATGGAAGGGCAGGACGACATCGCTGGTGCCCTCGCCCATCCGGCGGATGAACTCGCGCGAAAGCAGATGGATGGCAATGCTGCCGGCACGGAAGCGAAGCTCGCCATTTTCATCGCGCATGGAGGTGAGCTCGTCGGGCATGTCGCTGTATTCCACCACGACGAGGCGGCCGTTCTGGATACAGAAGTGCCCGACCTTTTCCTTCTCGTAGGCCTTCGGCACCATCTTGCTGGACATCTCCGAACCGCTCTGCAGGTGAAACCCGATGAAGGCGGGGTCGATGCAACGCACCAGCGGATTGTCGACCTGGAAGTAGCTGACAATATCCACGCCCGCGAGCTCCATGCGGTTGACGGCGCCACTGCGCACGAGCGCCCGCAGCGCACCACCGTGCCCGTCCGGGCTCATGGCGATGGCATCGGGCGCCTCGAGGATGATCTTCCCCTCGAAATCGACCGCGGGCATCCGCCCCTGGCGGAAGAAGTGAACGCGGTCAGGGTTGAGCCCGAAGAAATGATTCTCCTCAAAGAACGCCACGGTGTCTTCGTGATTGGCGTGGCTGGTCATGAGAAACCACAGCAGCTCGCACTCGTAGCGCCGTTCGGCCGCGAGCAGCTTTTCTGCAAAGACCTGGAAGAGGGAATGCCGCCGCACGGGCGTCACGGGAAAGGTTCCCTTCGGTCCCGCGTAGCCAAGCCGGGTGCCCTGCCCGCCCGCCACGGTGAAGGCGGCCACCTTGCCGGCCCGCAGCGCCTTCTCGCCGGCGAGACGGGCTTCCGCCCAGGCGGCCTGATCGCCACCATGCTCGGGCAATGCGATGTAGGGAGCCGGCCGCAACCCGGAAAGGTCGAGGTGGACGCCCTGGTCACCCTTGACGAGGGTTTGGATGAGGTGGTCGATCTCGGCGAGGTCGATCTCCTTCGCCTGCGCGATCAGATGCTCGCGCCGATCCTCTGACAAAGTGTCCCAGAATCGGAAAACATGTCCCTGGCCCGCCTCCTCGAATCGGTTGATGATTTCTTCGTGTTCACTCATCGTCATAAGCAGCGTGAGCAGACAGGCCAACTGCTCACCCTCGCCGTTTCAATGCTCGAAACGAAACACCAGCTCATCCGGCCGGGCATAACCGAGGCGCTCACGGATCACGCGTTCGACGTGCGCCGGGTTTGATCGCATCCCCTCGAGATCGCGCTGGTGCGCCGCGAGCCGTGCCTCGAGCTCAGCCAGGCGGAGGCGCTGCTCCGCCTCCTGCAGCCGCAGGGCGCGATACTCCGCGGATGTGCGCACGAAGAACAGGCCGGCGAACATTGTCAGCGCGACAAAAAGTAACGCGAAAAACGCGATGATGGTCCGGCGTAGAGTCATTCCTCCAAGGGCGCATCAAAATTTGTGCAACTGGCGTTGGATGAAAAGGATATTCGTTTTGTCGAGCCGTTGAAAAACCGTTCGGCAACTGGCGCGGCCACACAAATCGCCGTGGAGGGAAACCTTCATTGCAGGGTGTGGCTCAAGCTCATCGACCCGTTGCCGAATCTACCACTACACCATGTACCTGAACTTTTACGGCCTGTCGGAGATGCCCTTCAACATCACGCCCGACCCGAGGTTTCTCTTCCTGAGCACCACGCACAAGGAAGCGATCCAGCACCTCAAATACGGCGTCGAGGCGAAGAAGGGATTTATTGTACTGATCGGAGAGGTTGGTTGCGGGAAGACGACTCTTTGCCGGCAGTTTCTCAATGAGCTGCCGGAAGAGAAGTACGACACCGCACTGATCCTGAACCCGCGGATCTCGGAGACGCAGCTGCTCAAGATCATCCTCACCGAGCTCGGCGAGGAAGTCACGGCCCGCACCAATCAGGATCTGCTCTCACAGGTCTACACGGTCCTGCTCGAGCGCATTCACGCCGGCCGCGACATCGTGCTGATCGTCGACGAGTGCCAGAACCTGACCTTCGAGGTGCTCGAGCAATTGCGCCTGCTCTCGAACCTCGAAACCGATCAGCAGAAGCTCCTGCAAATCGTCCTGATCGGTCAGCCCGAGTTCAAAGAGAAGCTCGCCGAGAACCGCCTGCGTCAGTTGCGCCAGCGCATCCTCGTCAGCTACGAGCTCAAGCCACTGACGGTGGACCAGGTGCGCCACTACATCCGGCATCGCCTCGCGCTGGCCGGCGGCACGACGCGCCCGCGGTTCAGCAACATGGCGGTGCGCGCCATCTGCAAGGCCGCCCAGGGCATCCCCCGCGTGATCAACAATATCTGCGACCGGGCACTCATGGCCGCCTTCGTGCGCGAATCCGATGAGGTCTCCTACTGGGACGTGCGCCGGGCCATCCGGGAGTATCGCTCTCTCGATGCCGCGTGACCACCTCGCGTTTCCCCCTTCCCGCCTCGCATTCCCAAAGCTGGAAACCGTTTAACCGACCGCACTCATGAGCCTATTGAACGATGCTCTCAAGAAGGCGCAAAGCATGCAGGAGCGCCAGCGCGTCTCCGGCTTTCCTGCGCCGGGTCCCAACCCCTCTTCCTCCGCCACGGCCGACGCGGTCGCGCAGAAATCTCCATCGCCCGTTCAACCGGAGGAGGCCGACAGCCGCTCTTCGAAGAAACTGATGGGCATCGCCGCCGCCGCGGTCCTTTTGGTCGGCGGTGGCGCCGGAGCGTATTTCGTCTTCTCGGGCAACGAGCAACCCGCTCCGCAAGTGGCGAGCAACCCAACCACCGCACCTCAACCGGCCGCACCGGCTTCCAGCCAGGCCACACCGGTCGAAGCGGCACCCGCCACACCGGAACCGGCCGCCGAGACACAGACGCCGTCCGAAAAAGAAGCCAAGCCCGCGGAACCAGCAGCAGTCGCCGCTGAAGCGGCGCCTGTCGAGGCGTCGACCTCCGTCGCGGCCCGGGAGCCCGAAGCCATCGCGACACCTTCGCCCGCATCTGAACCTCTCCC
>RFJS01000207.1 GCA_003694825.1 Verrucomicrobiota bacterium
AATTCATTTGGAGTTTGGCGGCGCTGAAGATATTGACATTGTGTGTGGTGGGAGATGTGAGGATGAATTGGCAGTTGGTGCTGTTGAGGAAGCGGGTAACGTCATCGATACGTTCAATACTGAGGTGGGCGAAGGGTTCGTCGATGATGAAGAATCCGCCCTGGGAAGGACCGCCGGATGTGGCGAGGGACATGAGGAGGATGAGACTGGCGATGACACGCTGTCCGCCGGAGAGGCTGGCGGATGCCATGTTGCGGACTTTTTTGCCGTCGAAACCGAAACGAATATTGAGCTCGGTTTCTTCGAGGTCGATGTCGGCATCATGGAGTGATGGCATGACGACTTCGGCATCGACACCGGCGAGTCTGGCGAGACTGAGGACATTGTTGCGGTATGTGGCGATGGTGTGTTCAATGACGACGACGTATTTTGCGCGGGCAAGTTTAAATTCATTTTCCCAGCGTTTGAGTGCGGCTTCGTATTCTTCGTAGACTTTGCGCTGTTTTTCATATTGGCTTTTATGGTGCTGGTAGATTTCGACGGCGGCCTGGTCTGGTGGGTCGGTGTATTCGCTGAGGAGGCGTTTGATGCTGTAGTATTTGGGTGTGAGTTCGTCGAGAGGGGGGACGTCGGCGAGTTTTTTTTCGGTGAGGTATTCGCCGGGGACCTTGGCGGCGATTTCACTGAGTCTGGCGTTGTATTGCGATGTCTGGGCGTGGAGGTCCTTGAGTTCGCTCATGCTGTCGGACTGCTGTGAACGGAGTTGGTCGAGTTGTCTGCGCAGTTCGGAGAGTTCGTGTTCGAAGCTGTTGAGTTTTTCAAGGGCGTCGATGAGTGCGTGTTCAGCCTGACGTTTGAGCTGAAGCGCTTCTTTGTGCTGGGAGTTGAGGTTGGGGATATCCTGGGCGAGTTCCTGAAGGCGCTGCTGGGCATTCTGGACTTTGTCGAGGTTTTCTTGAAGCAGGATGACTTTTTGGAGTTCGGCCTCTTCACTTCGTTTGTCAGCGAGTTCCTTTCGAATGGTGCCGAGTTCGGATGCGATCTGATGAACGGCTTTCTGGAGGTCCTCGCGGAGGGATGACTGGCCGAGGGAGCCACAGTAGAAGGAGTCGACGGCAATGGAGATTCCGCCACGTCTGTCCTGACGATATCCTTTCTGGGTAACGCTGACGACGTTGGGGCCAAGCTTCATACCATCTTCGACATCACGGACGAGGACGGTGCGTTTGAGGTTCTCTGTGATCCATTGCGGGATACCGTCTTTGAGGAGTTTGACAACGTGAATGGCGGCATCGGGATGGGCATTGTGAGTGGAAGAAGGAGCCCCGTTTTCTTTGGCCACGATGTAACAGCGGTAACGGTATTGCTGGCCGAGTTGGCGGGCCTTCAACTGGTCCTCGGGCTTGACGATGACGGTGAAGCGGTCCCGGCCAAGAATGGACTCGATGGCCAGCTGCCATTCTTTTTCGGTGATCTCCACGAGGTCACAGAGGAGATCGAATTCGATATTGGCGCGGCTGAGGAGGCGCGTGAATTCGTCCACAAAACGGGGGTAGACTTTTTTATGGGGGACTTCGAGGTTGAGGACTTCCTGCTTGAGCTGATTCTGGCGGCGAACCAGCTCTTCTTCGCGCAGTTCGAGTTTGACGATTTCCTTTTGGAGCTGGCTGCGGCGCGCGAAAATTTTATCGCGGTCGGGAGTGTCTTCAGAGTTCTCAGCGAGGGCGACGATCTTTTGCAGTTCACTTTGTTCACGGACGAGTTGGGCAAGCTGGATGTCGAGATCGCGTTCGCGTTTTTCAAGTTCGACCTTCCTGGCCTGAGCCTCTTCCACGGCCCTGGCGCGCTTTTCCCGTTCAGCGTCAGCCTGGGCGATTTGTTCCTGGAGTTGGGCGATCTGCCGGTCGATGGGGCCCAGTTTCAGGTTGTATTCCTGGATCTCGAGTTTGATCTGATTGATTTTCTGAATGAGCTCTTTGTATTCGGCCTGGGGTAACAGGATGGTTTCGTAGTTTTCCTGTTCGCGGGTCAATTGGATGTAGCGTTCATATTCTTTTGCCGCGCGTTCGCTCTGGATGACTTTGGCCTGCTCTTCGGCGAGGCGGGTGCCGAGGCGGGTGAGTTCGATATTGGCGCGCTGGTAGTTTTCACGTGCTTCGCGATAGCGCTCAATAACCTGTTTGTCGCCGTGAACTTCGAGGAGGAGATCGAGGAGATCGCGGGGTGATTTTTCGCAGAGTTTGTCGGTTTTCCCCTGCTCGAGAGCGAGAACCTTGAGGAAGGCACTGCCGAAACCGGCCTGGGCGAGTTCGAATGTGTAGGTTTCGGGCGAGAGCATGTGTGAACGGGGAATTTTCTGGATCTCGGCGAGGGGAACATCGTTTTCGAGAATGACATATCGCCGTTCCCAGCGTCCGCTGCGTTGTTTGAGGATGGCGGCGAGGGTGACGTCGTCGGTATGGTAGCCTTTGAACTCGAATGGCCGCCGGTTGTCGGCCTGAGGGAAGTTGGAGACGACACCTTTGATGACAGCGGTATCCACGTCGGTTTGAAGGTAATCGATAAACCGTCTGCCAGAACTGAGATTCGGGGCCCGCAGGAGGACTCTGAGGGAATCGAGGAAGGTGGTTTTACCGCTGCCGTTAGGACCGGTAATCATGATGGTGTGTTCATCGAGGGGAAGTTTGATGGTGGGCCAGTATGCCCAGTTCATGAGTTCGGCGTATTTGAATTCAAACATCGTCGTCTTCCTCGTCGTCTAAGTCGTCTGCAGTATCACTGTCGATATCGGTGTCAGGTTCGTCTTCGCTGTCAGGTTCGTCGCCGGCGATGTTCTGGCGTCCACGCAGGGTGTAAAGCAGGACTTCGCGCCGGAGTTCTTCGTTGAGTTCTTCTTCGCGGATGACAAGGGAAAGAAGGGGGCCTTCCTCGATGATTCCGGCGTAGTAACGGATGAGGTTGGCCCGGGCGAGCTGGCTGAGGTATTTTGAGACATTACCTGCACCACCAAGGACTTTCCCGAATTCACTGAGGATCTGATCG
>RFJS01000208.1 GCA_003694825.1 Verrucomicrobiota bacterium
ACAAAAGGCAGAAAGATCCGCTCGATGCGCCGATCGCGGATGTATTCAAAAAGTGCCCCCGCCACGCGCCGCGTCGCCTCATCGATGAGCACGAGAGTGCCGCCGGACGCCCACGTGGAAAACAGCTCCTGAAAGGAAACATC
Source organism: Verrucomicrobiota bacterium (assembly GCA_003694825.1). Lineage (GTDB taxonomy): Bacteria > Verrucomicrobiota > Verrucomicrobiia > Opitutales > Opitutaceae > J108. The sequence continues at coordinate 144 of RFJS01000208.1, forward strand.
GAAGCTGAGGGAGGAAAACTGCAACACCCGGCCCCCCCGCGCGAAATCGGGCCGGGCCACCTGCCATGCGATGAGATTGGTCAACGCCCGCTGCGGCATGACCACCCCTTTGGGCTGCCCGGTCGACCCCGATGTGTAGATGACATAGCCCGGATCACGTCCGGACGCCGGCGTATCGACCGGGGCATCGGAAACCCCACTGGTCTCCAAATCCTCCACACAGAGGCACGCACCGTCCCACACGTTCGCCTCCGTGCCCGAAGCGAGCGAGCGCTGCGTGAGCAACAACACCGCACCCGAATCCTCGAGCATGAACCGCCGCCGCGCTTCCGGATAGGCCGGGTCGATCGGCACGTAGGCCCCGCCGGCCTTGAGCACCGCCAGCACCGCCTCGACCATCTCGATCGAACGCTCCATGGCGATCGCCACCACCTTGCCGGGCGCGACACCGCGCGCCTGCAACGCCCGCGCCAGGCGGTTCGTGCGCCGGTCCAGCTCACCATAGCCAACCGCTCTCCCCTGCCATTCGACCGCCACCGCCTCCGGCGTCTCGCGGGCCTGCCGGACAAAGAGCGCGGCCACGGGAGCGGTCTCGTCGTGCGGGGCCGCGGTCGCATTCCACTCACGGAGCCGGGCATGCTCTTCCGGTCCCAGAAGATCGAGGCGCGCGACTGCCTCGTCCGGCTCGCGAATCATCGCGCAAAACAGCCGCTCGAAGTGCCGCGCCATGCGGCCGACCCGCGACGGCAGAAACCGGCGGCGCGGGCAGGCGATGGCTCCGGCGACGCCCCCGTCATCACGTCGGCGCCAGAGCAGCCGCGCATCGGGCGCCGGCACGTCCTCGCTGCCTTCGCCGGCATTGGCCGCCGCCTCGAAATCACCCGCCTCCGGCGCGATGGATTCAAACGTCGCCTGAAACACCGGGTGCCGCTCTTCGGTTTCGCCGATGCCGAGCTCGCGACACATCCACTCCACGGTAATGCCCGCCTGAGGCAGCGAGGCCAGCTCCGCCTCCATCGCCGCCGCCACCTCCGCACCCGTCATCGCTCCGTCCAACTGCACGCGCACCGGCCGCCAAACGCCGTCCGGATCCGTCTCCCAGCGGCAGCCGACGAAAAACACCTCCCCGCCATTGTATCGAAACAGCAGCACCGCCCACGCCGCCAGCAGCCACGCGGCAAGCCGCTCCCCCCGCGGCTCGGCCAATGCCATGGCCGCATCCACCTCACCGGCCGCCAGCTCCAGCTCAGCGACCGCCACGCCGCTCGCGCTTTCGCCGTTCGCGGCGGCATCGGTCGGGAGAGCCAACGGCGTGGCCAACGCCTGCAGACGCTCGAGCCACCCCTCCCCCGGACGGGCCGGCACCTCCTGCCCGGAAGCGTCGCCGCCGGATGCGCCGCGTCCGGCCGCCGGGTCCAGACCACGCCCCCACGCCGGCGCCGCGCGGGTCGCCGCGGCCGCAGTTGCTTCCGCTCGTGGTTCCTTGCCCATGAATCGTGGTCTCATGATCCGCCTGCCATTGTGGGCAGTGAATCAGCTTCGGAAAATCGGAAGCGTCGGCGGTTCCCTTTAGAAACACCCTATTCGCATCTGAGGGAATCCCCCAATCGCTCCGGTGCCTCCGCCCCCCCCTCGCAATGCCCCGGCAACGGCGCGGACACCGCCCTCCTTCCCGCCTCCGTCCGGGCTCCCGGGCCGAGCCTCCGCGCCGGCCGCCGGCTCCCCTCGAAAGCGGCGGGATTTCCGCAACAGATTGAAGGGGAAACCTCGCCGTCGGCGTTATGTCCCGTTAAGTGGTGACGGCATCTCGCGCCACCGCGAAGAAACCGGTTTTCGTCATGTCCAACTCTCAGGATCCTCTCGAAGCGCTGCTCGACAACCTGCGCGCTGCCACACCGCCGCAGCCGCATTCGGTCCGGCGCGACGTCTGGCGCCGCATCGCCGACGGCGAGGCCCGCACCACCGGCCACACCGCCACGCTGCTCGAACGCATCGAACAGGTCTTCAGCCGGCCGGCCTTCGCCGTGGCCTTCGTCGCGCTCTGCATCCTTGGCGGCCTCTTCGCCGCCGAACTGCGCCTCAACGAGGAGCGAGCGGCCCGCGCCGCGCTCATCGAGCGCGAATACGTGCGCATGATCGCGCCCGTCCTCATCGACACGCAAACGCCCTTCGCCGTCCCCCCCCGTCACGAGCCATGAAACGCACCGCCCTCACCCTGCTCATCGGCCTGCTCGCCGGCACCGCCGCCCACTTCGGCTGGCACACCTGGCGCGGTGGAGCCTCCCCCGGCAACCTCCAGGAGCAACTCGAGTGGATGAAGACCCGGCTCGCGCTCGACGCCGAGCAATACCGGCAGTTTCGCGCCGCCCACGAAAACCTCGCTCCCCACCTCGCCGAACTGGCGCGCGAGATTCGCACGATGAAAGCGCAACTGGCGCAATTCGAGCAGCAGCGCGTCACCAACGAAGAGATCGATTTTCTGCAATTCGCCCAGTTTCTCCAGCAGCAGGAAAACGTCGACCGCGAGGCTGTCGCCTCCATTCGCGAGCTCATCGCCCGCTCCACCGCTGCCATGACCCCCGAGCAGCGCAAACAATACCTCGCCATGCTCCAACCCGTTCTCGAAGTCACCGTTCCGCCTCCCTACGATTGATCCGTCGTGCTCCACGCCCCGCCTCATCCCCGCCAAACCGCCTCCCGCCCCCCGCTTCCGACCTCCCGACAACCGCCCCTGGTGAAGTCCACCTCCAACCCCGACCGCGAGCTGCTCGCGCGCCTGCGCGAAGACGATGATCTCGCCCTCAACACCCTCATCGCCCGATGGGAGGGACGGCTCTTCGGATTTGCGTGGCGCTACACCGGGCACGTCGCGGACTCCCAGGATCTCGTGGCCGAGACCTTCGTGCGCCTCTATCAACAGCGCCGACGCCTGCGGCCGGACACCAACGTCTCCGCCTGGCTCTTCACCACCCTCGCCAACCTCTGCCACAATCGCCATCGCTGGTTGCGCCGGCATCCAAACGTCAGTCTCGAGACCGCCGACACCGAGGAACGCCCGGTGGCCGACCGCCTCCCGGCCGACACCGCCTCGCCCGCCGGCTACGCCGAGCAGGACGAATCCCTGCGCGCCCTGCGCGCGGCGCTCGACCGCCTCCCGCACGATCTCCGCACCACCGTGCTCCTCTACTACTTCGAAAACAAGTCCTACCGGGAAATCGCCGAGATCTGCGGCTGTTCCGAGCGCGGCGTGGAGACCCGCCTCTACCGGGCCCGCCAGCGCCTGCGCCGCGACCTCGAACCCGGCCAGCTCGAAAGCCTGAAAACCTGAGGGCGCCGCCGGCGCTGATGCGGCCGACGGCGCCAGGCACGGGTGCTGTCCCATGGCCGGATAGCGCCGGGCCGTTGGCTTTCGACCACGCCCACGCCACGCCTCTCGCTCTTGACTCCTGCGATCTCCGCATCGTGAATCCTGCCGCCCCGACCGACCGCACAAACGATCTTGAAGCCAACGCCCCCCCAATGGTTGCAAAGCCTCTCCCCCGGCGCATGGGTGATCCTCGCGCTCGCGCTGCTCTCCTCCGTGCTCATCGCCATGCAGCGCATGGAGGAGAAAGCACCCTTCACGTTCTGGGTTTTCCACTACGGCCACGTCTCGACCTACCAGCCGGTCATCGACCGCTGGAATGAACAACACCCGGACGCGCAGGTCGACATGGTCCACCTGCACCTCATCGCCATGGAGCGCCGCCTGCTCTCAGGCTTCATGGCGGGCACACCCGTGGCCGATCTCATCGAGGTCGAGCGGCGCGTCGCCGCCCGCGCCTTCATGGGGCCGGACGAGCTCATCGGCTTTTACGATCTCACCGACAGGCTCCGCGCGGAAGGTCTGCTCGAAAGCTTCAACCGCCCCTCGCTCTCCCCGTGGATGAAGCACGGGAAAATCTACGGCATCCCGCACGATGTGCACCCCGTCCTGCTCGCCTACCGATGGGACATCATCGAGGCGGCCGGCATCGACATCACCGGCGTGGAAACCTGGCGTGAACTCTTCGAAACCCTCCGCCCACTCATGCAGGACTTCGACGGTGACGGCCGCCCCGACCGCTACATCCTCGGCGGCTGGCCGGCCTTCCAGGCCTTCGTCGAGGCCATGATCCGCCAGGCCGGCGGCGCGTTTTTCACACCCGACGGCGAAATCGTCTTCGCCAGTGAACGCAACGCGCGAACCCTCGCGGAAGTCGTGAGCTGGTGCGTCGGGCCGGACCGCGTCTGCACGGACGCCCGCGACAGCACCGTCTCGGGACATCGGCAGCGCCTCGAGGGCACGGTGTTGTGCAGTATCATCCCCGACTGGCAGGTCAGCGTCTGGCGCAACGAAAACCCGGGCATGAGCGGGAAAGTAAAGCTCATGCCCCTGCCCGCCTTCGAGCCGGGCGGCCGGCGCACCTCCGTATGGGGCGGCACCATGCTCGGCATCACGAAATCGACCCGGGACTTCGAAACCGCCTGGCAGCTCGCGCGCGAACTTTACGTCTCGCGCGAAGTTGCCGAGATCACCTTTCGCGGCACCGGCATCATCCCGCCCAACCGCGACTTCTGGGATATGCCCGTCTTCGACGAGCCGGAACCCTACTTCGCGGGCCAGCCGGTCGGACGCCTCTTCATCGAACAGGCGCCCTACGTGCCAGAGCGCTCCTCCTCGCCTTTCGAACAGATGGCCATGGAAAAGATGAGCTCGGTGGCCGTGCTGCTGCAGGGCTATGCCGAGCGGGAACGCAAATACTCGGCCGAAGAACTCCTCCCCGAGGCCCGCCGCCTGCTCCGGCGCGCCGAAGACGAAATCCGCAGCCACATGGCCCGCACCCTCAGCTTCGAGAACCTCTGATGTCCGCCGCCCCCCCATCGCCTTCCCGCCGGTCCGTGCGCGCCTTTCCCGCCTGGGCGCCCTGGGCGTTCATCGCCCCGTTCCTCGTCGTCTTCTGCACCTTCGTCATCTGGCCACTGATCTCCTCGCTGGTTCTGGCCATGCAGCGGACCTACGGGCCGGGTTACACCCGGTTTGTCGGCCTTGAGAACTTCGCCTTTCTGCTCAAAGATCCGGCGTTCTGGAAGGCGGTGCGCAACACCGTCGTCTTCGCGGCCGGCTCGGTCTTCATCCAGCTCCCGCTCTCGCTGGGGCTGGCGCTGCTGCTCAATCGCCCCGGCCTGCGCGGCCGGTCGATCTACCGTCTGGCGATCTTCTCGCCCTCGCTCGTCGGGCTCGTCTTCGTCGGAATCCTCTTCCGCCTGGTCTTCGAAACCCGCACCGGACTGGCCAACACGCTGCTGCACGAGCTCTTTCCCGCCTTCGATCCGGAGTTTCCCTGGCTGCAAACCTACGTGATGCCCTCGCTCATCCTCGCGGCGCTGTGGCTCTACGCGGGATTCAACATGGTCTACTTTCTCGCCGCCCTGCAAAACGTGCCCAAAGACCTGCTCGAAGCCGCGAGCATCGACGGCGCCAGCCCATGGCAGCGGTTCCGGCACGTGACGCTCCCGGCCATCATGCCCGTGGCCGGCTTCGTCGTGCTGCTCTCGACCATCGGCAGCTTCCAGCTCTTCGAACTGCCCTGGATCCTGCTCGACAACTCCGCCGGCCCCGACGACCGGGGCCTGACGATCGTGATGTATCTCTACCAGACCGGCTTCATCACCGGCGATCTAGGCTACGCCAGCGCTGTCGGCTGGGTGCTCGCCCTGATGCTGATGGGGATCGCCGTCTTCCAGCGGCTCTTCCTGAGCCGCGCCGAGGAACTCTGACCTCATGCCGCCCGCCTCCCAGCCCCACGCCCTGCTCCGGCGCCTCGCCATGCCGCTCATTCACGCGGCCCTGATCACGTTTACCGCCCTGACGATGATCCCCTTCGCCTGGATGATCGCGGCGGCTTTCAAGACCCGCGAGGACTTCCTGCGATCCATCTTTCTGCCCGCCGGCGACGGCTTTCTCGGCATCGCCTGGGACCGCCTGACCGTCGAAAACTTCGTGCGGCTCTTCACCGAACTGGGCATCGGCCGCGCCCTGCTCAACTCCATCTTTCTCGCCTCGGTGACCAGCCTCGGGGCGACCCTCTGCTGCGCCATGGGCGGCTACGCCCTCGCCAAATACCGCTATCGCGCCCGCAGGCCGCTGACCAACCTCGTGCTCGCCGCCCTGATCATCCCGGGACCGCTGCTGCTCGCTCCCGGCTACCAGCTGCTCTACCAGCTCGGCCTGCTCGACACCTACGCCGGACTCATCCTGCCGGCGCTGGCGCCGGCTTTCGGCGTGTTTCTCTTTCGGCAGGCCATGCTCAACAGCGTCCCCCAGGAGCTCATCGAAGCGGCCCGCATGGACGGGGCCGGCGAGTTTCGGATCTTTTTCACCCTGGTGCTCCCGCTGGTGCGGCCGATGGTCGGCGCCTACCTGATGATCACGTTCCTGCAGACCTGGAACAACTTCATCAACCCGCAGGTGGTCCTGCAGAGCAGCGAGCTGTTTCCCCTCTCGGTCGCGATCAACAGCCTGCGCGGCATGTATGGCACCGACTACGGTCTGATCATGTCCGGCACGCTCGTTTCCATCGCGCCGGTGATGTGCCTTTTCCTCCTGCTCCAGAAGGAGTTCATCTCCGGGCTGACCAGCGGCGCGGTCAAGGGCTGAGCGCGCCGTTGCCCCCCGGGGCGCGGGACGGAGTTTCTGGAAAACCGGCTTGGTTTCCCGCCCGGCGCGTCGATACTCCCGCCCATCGCACATCTCTCCTTCGTCGCTGCTGACACACCGACCCGCTGATCATTCATGCCTGACCGCGCCGCCTCCAGAAAGAAGGTTGTCATCACCATCCCGCTTTCGAAAGCACCCGCCTTTCGCGAAGATGAGCAGATCTCCCTGCGGCACCTGCGCACGTATCTCAGCCGCTACGACACCGTCTTCGTCGCTCCGGCATCCTCACGGGTCACCCATCCCGAGATCCAGACCATCCGTTTCCCGGAGCGTTTTTTCGGCAGCGTCGAGGCCTACAATCGCCTCATGCTCTCGCGCGAATTCTACGCGCGCTTCGCCGACTACGAGTTCATGCTGCACTACCACCTCGATGCGCTCGTCTTCTCCGACCAGCTCCTCGAGTGGTGCAATGCCGGATACGACTATATCGCGCCCCCGTGGTTTCGGTGCGAGGAAGCACCGTGGGTCGACGAACCCTTCATCGGCAATGGCGGCTTTTCCCTGCGGCGCATCGATGCCTTCCTGAAGGTCTTCGACTCCCGCCGCCTCGCCGTCGACCCCGACCGGCAGTGGCGGGACTATTGCCGCGTCGCGCCACTATGGCGGCGCATGATCCTCTGGCCCCGCCGCTACCTGCGCCGCCACTGGCGTTTCAACGGCGTGCGCCAGACGATCGCCAC